>JBILJE010000356.1:0-2974 GCA_044377395.1 Rariglobus sp.
AAATCCTTCTGGTCGGCGACAGCATCACGTCCCAATGGGGCGGCGGTCAGATGCCAACGATTACCCCGGCCTGGACGGCTAACTTCGGAACGACTCCCTTCGTCAATCTCGGCATCGGCGGCGACAAGACCTACAATGTGCTCTGGCGACTCGACCGTGCCAATCTCGTCGGAACCATTAATCCCAAGGCCGTGGTCCTACAGATCGGGCACAACAACATGTTCTTTGTGGGCGAGTACAGCACCGAAGACGCGGTGGACGGTATCGTATGGTGCGTGCGTAATCTGCGCGCCAAGTTTCCCACCACCCCGATCATCCTGTTCAATGTCTTCCCCACGCTGGGACCCCAATACGACAAGCTGAAAGCGACCCGTGCAGCGCTCAATGCGCGTAACCTCGCCGCCACCGACCCCTTGGTGTATCAGCTTGATATTTGGGATCAACTCAACCTCCCGCCCCCCGGCCTGGGCAACCCTTCATACTTCAAACCCCTCTCCACCAACCCACAGTTGAGTGACGGGGTGCATCTCACCGACGCCGGCTACCAAGTCTGGGCAGCCGCGCTCAAGCCGCTGATCAACGCGATCAACGCGCCCACCGTGCGCTACGACGCCAACAGCGCCTCCAGCGGCACCGTCCCCTCCGACGCGACTGTCTACGCCAACCGCGCCACGGTGACGCTGCGCGCCAACAGCGGTAATCTATCCAAGTCGGGCCACACCTTCACCGGTTGGAACACCCGTCCCGACGGCAGCGGCACCCACTACCTAGCGAATGCCACCGCCACCTTCGCCATCACCGCCCCCACCACCCTGTATGCGACTTGGGTGCCGTCCAGCACTGTGACGAATGAGCGCGCCTGGGATGGCGGCGGCGGCACGAACACCCTCTGGAGCACCCTCGCCAACTGGAACACCCTGCGCAACGGCACCGGCGGCGACCCCGCCGCCTCCCCCTCCACCGGCCAGATCGCCGTCTTCAACACCCCGGGACTGAACAGCCTCACGACGGTCACGCTCTCCAACAACGTGACGGTCGAGGGGATCGAGGTGATCAATTCGGGCGCCACCCGCCTGTTTACCGACGGCCTCGCCGACCGCACCCTCACCGTGGGCGCGGGCGGAATCGATCTAAAGGCGGGCTCAGGCGGTCTTCAGCTCGCCGAAAGCAACACCACCAATAAAAAAATCCGGCTAAGCCTCTCCGCCTCCCAAGCGTGGACCAACAACAGCACCGGCCTGTTTAGGCTCGTCAGCGATACCTCGCCCAACCTCGATCTCGGCGCGCACACGCTGACTCTCGGCGGCAGCGGGAATTTCGAACTGCCTGGCCGCATCGGCGGCACCGGAGGCCTCATCAAGACCGGCACCGGCCGGGTGACGCTCCACAACGCGGCCTCGAATTACACCGGCACCACCAGCGTGAACGGCGGCACCCTCGCCATCACGGGCACCCTGGGCACTACCGCCGTCACCGTCGGCTCTGGAGCCACCTTGACTGGCAACGGGCGAATCGGCGGCAGCGTCAACCTCACCAACAGCGGACGCCTGGTGCTGGACGTCGCAACCACGCCGGCCGGCCAACAGGCGCTCCGAATAGATGGAGCCGTAACGTGGTCGACGAGCACCGTGGTCGAGGTGAAGGTCCCCGCCAACGTCACACGGGGCTCCTACACCCTGCTGGAGACGACGTTAGGCTTTAACCGCTCGCTCCCCTCGTTTGTAATCAGCAACCCGGATGGAACGGTGACCATTGAGGGGGGCAACAAACTCGTCTTTAAATACACCCCATTTACCATCTGGTGCGCGGCCAACGGGATCAGAGGGCAAGCAGCCGACGTAAACACAGTGGAAGGACGCACCCACTTCTTCAGCTACGCCTTCGGCCTAAATCCGACGGCGGCGGCCGGCGGCAGGGACCTCCTTATCGACACCGCCGGGCTGCCCACCCTCGGCAAGATCAGCTACACCCGCCGCAAGCCGGCGAGCAGCGGCCTGAGCTATGTTCACGAGTATTCCACCGACCTCAATGCCTGGCAGACGTTTACCCCGGTCACGCTGGTGACCAACGGCGGCGATCCGGTCGAGTCGGTGACCGTCGAACTGCCCACCGCCCAACGCTCCCTCAATCGCATCTTCATCCGCGTGCGGGCGAGCGCACCCTGAAAACGGGAGTTTAGTGAACCCTCGACGGGGCATCGGTTGTTCGATTTTCGCCGACCGCCCCGAGCCACTCCTCAGTTGCCCCCCCCTGCTTTCTGAACCAGCTCCAACCACCCCCACAAAATTCATTTGACTGAAAATACAAGCGCATGTACTCAGATGCCAGTTCCTGCCTTTAACCAGTCATAATACCACCCAAAAAATTTATTCCGACAGGAATACAAGCGCATGCAATAAACCACGAGCGCATGCAGTTCAAACAGTCCCGCATTCACCCACCCGAAAACACTCTTTGCCAAGGCCACACATCAAAATGAAATCGAAAACACACCGTCTCACCCTTGCCGGCGCGCTCGCGTTCGTCGCCTCCCTCCCCTCCCTACACGCCCAAACCTGGAACGGCGGCGGCATCGACAGCAACTGGAGCACCGCCGCCAACTGGGACACCCCGCCGACCTTCCCGAGCACGGGCACGGCCTCCGCGCTCACCTTTGCCGGCACCACCGGGGGGACATCCAACAACGAGACGGCCGGCCGCACCGTGGGCAACATCACCTTCAACAACACCGCCGGCGCGTTTACCCTGACCGGCTCCGCCATCACCCTGAACGGAAACGTCGGCTTCTCCAACACACCCACGTCCGTGGTCACCCAGACGATCAATCTGGGTATTGAGATGGGGGCCACCCAACGCCAGTTCAACCCGCAACCCAACGGAAATATCGTACTGAACGGCCTCGTGACGGGGACCGCTGGGCTCACACGAAATGCCTCTTCGGGCGGCAGCCTCACGCTCGGTAATAACAACAACT
>JBILJE010000357.1:0-2973 GCA_044377395.1 Rariglobus sp.
GCTCACGCGCAAGGCCACGGGGACTGAGGCAACGAGGAGGGAGTCGTTGGGGAATGTATCTCCCTCGGCATGTGGCCCTGAGCGTGAGCTCAGGTATTCCGTAGTAGCCATCCCTGTCGCGAATATGCACGAGAGATCTGAACGCATTAACCCAGCAAATGCGCTTCAGCCGAGCCATCGTTCGAGCTCCGCGCCCGTGCTTAAGGTGGCACCGAATTGGTAATCGCGATCGAGGAGTTCTGCGTAGGTCGGCTCCAGAAAGCGCCGACACTGTAGGATGACTTTGGCGCGTTGGCCGGGCGCGCGGACGAGACGCCCCAGCGCCTGATTTACTTTCTGGATACCCGGAACCTGGTAAACGCGTTGGAACGCGCTTTCACGGCTGTAGCCCGTGAGTGCGGCGAGGCGGGCTTTTTGCACTGCGTTGACTTCGGGCAGGGCTGGGCCGACCACCATGGCGTGGCTGATCCGGCCGCCAAGGGTGTCGATGCCCTCAGCAAAACTGCTGCCGAGCACGAGGAAAAGGGCGTCGGTGAACGCGAGTGATTCGTCCACCCACGCGGTTTGCGCCGCCAGGTCGGAGTGTCGCGGTTGCAACGCCACGCGTAAATAGGGGTGTGATCGGTTGAGTGTTTGTTCGATCGCCTCGGCGTAAGCGTAGCTGGGGAAAAAGACCGCCACGGCTGAGCCGGAGCCGGGCTGGGAGCTCGCGGCTGAGAGCCGTGCGCTTTTTTCTGAGGCGGCGTGAAGTGCGGCGATGGTGTCGGCAGTGGTGCCGGCGTGGCGGGCGCGTTGTTGGTAGGTCGTGTCCACACGCACGTCGTAGGCGATCTCGTAGGCGTCGTCGCGCCACGGGGTTTGGGCGCTCACGGCGGCGAGCTTGGAGCTAGAAGCTTGGAGCTGAGAGCTTGGAGCTGGGAGCTTGGGGCTTGGATCGGCGAGACCGCAGGCTTCGGCGAAGGTGGTGGCGGGGCCTGGGGTAGCGGTGGCAAAAACCACTCCGGCGTATTCGTTTAAAATCTCTCCGGTCGGGAGGGCCGCATCCAGGCAAGTGAGCCGCAGTTCGCCGGCGCGGGGACTCCACACCAGTTTTGGAAAGGGGGCGTTAAACCACTCCGCCAAAGCGGGAATTTGCCAGAGCAGGTCGCGCACGGGCCGTTCCATATCGTCGATGCCAGGTGGGTGCAGCGTTAGGGTGTCGGCCAGTCGGCGCAGGGCGTCGGCGATGTCGTCCTCTTGGTCGAGATCGAGGGCGTCGCAGGGCGCGATGGAGGCGAGTAAAAGTGTCCAGGTTTCCCAATCGCGTATCAGCGGTGTGGGGGCACGGCCGTGGTCGAGTTCGCTGAGAACGCGGCGGGTATCGTCCGCTAATAGGGTGTGAGAGCGGGCGTCGGCGGCGCGGCTGGGGAGGTTGTGAGCCTCGTCGATGATCAGGAGTGTCTCGGCGGCGTTAAAGCCGGGCTGGTTGTAGAAAAGCGTGCGGTTGGCTGGCGCGAAAACGTAGTTGTAGTCACCGACCCAGACATCCTGAAAAGCGAGGGAGGTGCGGGTGATTTCGTAGGGGCAGATTTGGGCGGAGCGGCCGGCCGTGCGCAACGTGGGCAGGTCGCGGGCTGAATCCTCGAAGAGATAAAAGTGGGACAAACCTGCCTGCGCCCAGCGCTGGGCCACGGATGCGGGGTGGTTGAGCTCGCGGCGATCGCAGAAGCATTTGGGCGTGAGGCAGTGCTCGTGTTTTGGGCGCACGTGCCAGAGCGCGATCGGCGTTTTCGCGACACTCACGCCCGCACCCACTGCTACGGCCTCCACCACCGGGGAGCCTCGGCCCAAAGTATTACATAGTGGGGTAGTTTGATGCTGCGACGCCCCGCCCAGACCGGGCGGAAATGTATAATCTAATAGGTTAGACTTTTCAGGTTGGGTCATGGCCTGAAGTGTGCGGATGACCTGAAGTTGGCCGGTGGCTTTGCTGGTGAGGTAGAGCAGGCGCGAGTAGCGGCCGGACTTCATCGCCCCCAGAGCGCACTCCAGAAGCGCACCTGTTTTGCCGAAACCAGTGGGCGCCGTGAACAGGACGTGGCGGTGCGCGGCCAATGCGGCGGCGAGGTCGGCTTGAGTGGTCTGCTGGCCTTCGCGCAGATCGGCAAAGGCGGCCCGGTAATCGAGGTGGCGGAGGCGTTCGCGCGCCCTTAACCGGAGGTTTAAAAACTCCGCCACCCGCTCCAGTTGCACGCGGAAGGGAGTCTCGTCGTTCGCCGTAAAAACGATGGTCTGGCTCAGGCCGCTGCCGGCTTCGACAAACACCAGCTCGCCGCGGATTTTTTCCGTAGGGTCGGCGATGCGGCGGAGCGCAAGGTAGGAGGCGAGTTGCGCGAAATACTCGGGGTGCGCCGCGCGCAGATCCTCCTCGGGGGCGGGGATCGGATCGAGAGTGGTTTTGATTTCGCGCAGGATCGCGTGGTGGTGACCGGCGGCGGGCAAAAACTGGTCGATGCGGCCGGTGAGGGTGAGCGTCCAGCCGCAATGGAAAACTTGCCCGGTGAGAGGGACTTCGAAGGTGGTCGCTGGCGTTGCCACCGAGGCGGTGGCACGAAGCTCCTGGTGCCAGCGGGTGCCGAGGCGGGCGCGCCAGAGGCCTTGCGGGCCGGTGTGGTCGGAGGGTTCGCGTGGACCGATGGTGAACGCGGCGAATTCGCCGATGCTCAGCGAAGCGGTGCGTTGATCGAGGTCGAAGGTCATGCGGGAAAGAAGTCGGATTTCACCTCAATGGCACCAAGTCGCAACGAACAAGGCGCTCTGTGGATTTGAAAGTTTGTGGGCGAAGGGAGGCGCGTGAAACAGAGTGGTGAGCCTGGCGGGAGGCAGGAATTCCGAACCGGAGGTTCATTCCAGTGGGCCCACCTGATGCCGGGTTGACCCCACCTATGGTCTGTAAAATCCGTAAACTCATTTTTGTTAATACTGATTTATAGG
>JBILJE010000093.1:0-10275 GCA_044377395.1 Rariglobus sp.
GATTTGCCGCGGCGCCGGTACAGCTCGGCCACGCTGGTCGGGCTCCACTCCAGGTTGTTGGTCAGGAAAACCATCACGCGCTCCTCGCCATCAAGTTCAACGAGTGCGGTGACCCGGCGGAGCTGCCCGGGGTAAGCCGCCTTCGACTGCGGGGTTGTGAACACGATCAGCCCGTCTTTGAGAATCCTCGGATCCTTGGACTTGGGCAGGCGTTTGACCATGCGGTAACGGCGTCGCCTACAACTTCAGGGCGTCGCACACGTCGTTCAAACTGAGCGCGTGGGCCAGTTGCGCGTAAAGTAAAGCAACGCCACTTCGTGGCTCGAGGGTGTGAAGCTGCGCGCCTGTTTGTCCACCCCGTGCTCGCGCGCTAGTTTCGCCACCAGGTGAGTGGGAATGAATTCGACGAGCTGCCGAAGAATACTTGGTTTATTTTGGTTCGGGCGGGTGTTCTTTTAGTTTTTCACACCCGCCTTCTGGCAGCATCAAGCCTCCCGTCCGAACCTCCTTTTTCGCGGGCTATGGGATGGCAGTGAATTCGATTAATTGCTGGGTTGTGCCGCAGTAATCCGAACGCCTACGCTAAATAAATCGGAAATGCAGGCTGATCGATGCCAATTAATTTACTCAGGTTTTGGAATTATGCTTTCTTGACGAAGCGTACAGGTTGCTCTTTTTTTTTAGAGAAATTTCCCCCATGCGTTCACCCCTACGCCGGATTTCGTCTTCGCTCGTTCCCGCCCGCTTCGCTTGTGCCCTGGGCGTAGCCGTGACCCCGCTACTGAGTGTCCACGCACAAGAGGTTCGAGTGCCGTTGCCTCAGATTTTGGGTGAGGCCAACATGCAGATCAAGGCGCGTAAACTGGGCGACGCCGCAGCCTTGCTGGACATGGTGATGGAACGAGTGGGCCGCGGGGAGCAAATGCCCGCAGGTGTGACGCTAGACGCGGTGGAAGCGCTGGCGGCCAGCACTTATTTTCAGCTTCAGAATTATGCCAAGGCCGAGGTGATCGCCGGCAAACTCCTGCAACGCACCAGCACCGGCGGAACCGCCAACGAGACTCGATTGGTCTTGGGCCTTTCCCTCGCCTTGCAGAACAAGTTTGCCGAGGCCGTGCCGGTCTTCGCGACACTGGAGGAATCCAGCACGTACCGTGACAAGGCCCGCATTTATCGAGCCATGGCGGCCCAGCAGGCCAATCAGCCTGCCGTCGCGATTGATGCGCTCAGTCGTATATTGGCGGATTCACCGCGAGATTCAGACTGGGCTAACTCAGCGCTATCGCTGATCTCGTTGCACCTGCAGGATAAAAATTTCGCTGCTGCCAGCAAGGGGCTGAGCCTGTTGCGCGGAAATTTGAACACGGTGGATAATTTGGCCGGTCTAAATGTACTGAGCCTTCAGCTTGGCGACGTTTTACTTGCCGCCAATGAGTTTGCGGATGCGCTTGACGCCTATCGCACAGTGTTACCGCGAAATGAACTGCTGCGTTTACAAAAGTTGCGCACGGCTCGCATGGAGGCACAGCTGGCCCAGCTTAAACAAAAAAACCTCACCTCCATCGATGCTGCAGAGAGCGCCCAGCGCATCGAGAGCCGCATCACAGCCACCAAGAAAGCACTCGACGAGATCGGTAAGAGTAACAACTACGACGCCACTCTTTTTTACCGGCTCGGGCACACCTTCCTGCTACGCGGCGGTCCTTGGGAGGCGGCGCTGATTTTCCAACGATTAATCAAGGAGTTTCCCGATGCGCCCGAGCGCGAGCAGGCTTACGCGGAATTGGTCAAAGCATATGCAGATACGGGGCGAGTGGACAAGATGCGCTCTGCCTTGGACGAATTCATGCGGGCGACCCCTGGAAGCAAACTCTTGCCGCAGACCCTTTACGTGGCCTCTCAAGCTGCCGGAGATAATGAACGTAAGCCGATGCAGATGGAGTTTCTCACCGTAGCGGTGAATCAGTTTCCTGATTCTGAACTCGCCGAGCAAATGATGCTCATGCTGACCAATGCCTATTTCGTCGCAGGGCAGTTTGATGAGGCGCGAACGACATCCGGTAAGTATCTAGCGAAAAACCCGAACGGACGATTTGCGGAGGATGCTACGTATTTACACTCCATGGCGGCGTTGGTACTGGGCCAGGCCGAGACCGCGATTAAGGAAATTGGCGATTATTTGGCCAAGTATCCCGAGGGGCGCTTCGTGGCCGATGGCCGCTACCGGATCGCAGCTGCACAGTATGCGATGCAGAAGTATGCCGAGTCGGAATCAGCACTGGCGTCGTGGCTGCGCGATTACCCCACTGAGCACCCGCAGCGCGGCGAGGCCCTGTCGACCCAAGGCGACGTGTTTGCCGGCCAAGAGCGGATAGAAGACGCGATTAAGAGTTACCGCAGCGCGATGGAGACCAAGCTTTCCGATGATCAACTTGGCTACGTTCTCGATGAGTTGACCAAGCATTACCAGGCTAAGCGCGATTATGGAACTGCGGCGATACTCTGGGAGAATTTTGCGCGTGAAAATCCCGATCACCCCTTTGTTATCAATGCCGCTTATTGGATCGGCAAACTGCGCTCGCGTGAGGGAAAGCACGATGAAGCCGTTAAGCAGATGGCGGAAATTGCCCGTCGCTACCTCGCCGATCCCTCCCGAGACGCCGTGGAGCGCCTGCTCACTCAAATGGCCGCTATTTTGGCGCGTCCACCCAAGGCAGGCCCGGATGGCGTAAAACCTGAGCCGATTTCAGCTGAGGCGATTTCGGCTCGTGTCCGTCAAGAGCTGCTGACCAGCCAAAATCGTGACAACCCCACCGTTAAGGCACGTGTGTTGTTTGCCGAGGCCGAGGTGGCGGCTCTGCGTAAAAACAACGTGCTCAGGGATCAATTGCTGGTGCGTATTGGCGAAGAAACTGCCGCCGAGGGGCTATCACCTGGTTTGCTTGGCGGTGTGGGTGATCAGCTGCTCGCCCTGGGCAAGACTGAGCGTGCACGTGCGTGCTACGAACAATTGGTGACCAGTTACCCGAAGTCGATGTATGCTGATTTTGGTTATGTAGGATTGGCTGAAATCGCCTTTCAGGCAGGCGACTATGAAACAGCTTGGCTGCAGTTCACCAACGCTATCGACCGGGCGGGTGCCCGCTTTAAATTGCGCGAGGCCACCTTGGGCCAAGCCAAGACTTTGATGGCGCAGGGGAAACTTGAACAATCCAAGGAGCTCTTCGAGCAGATCGCTGGCAATAAATCTTGGCGCGGTACGGCTACCGCTCAAAGCATCTACTCGTTGGGCGAAATTTTGCTCAAGCGCGGTGGGCCAGACGAGTTGGCTCAGGCCCAGGCCCACTTTCAACGGGTATATATTTCCTATAAGAAATTCACCCCATGGGTGGCGCGTGCGTATCTAAGCAGCGGCCAGACATTTGAGAAATTGGGCAAGCCGCGCGAGGCATTGGCTACCTATCGCGAAATGAAGCGCGATGTCCGTTTGACCGGTTTTCCTGAGTACAAGACCGGATTGGATCGTTTGGACATATTGGAGAAAACTCTGCCGCCTGAGGCGGTTCCCACGGTATTGCCCGAAAAAGCCAAACAAGGAGGTGCATCATGAAGACCATTCGTTACATCGCTTTGGCCCTGCTAGCGGTATCCCCACTGTGCGCCCAGCGTTACCTACTTAAGGACGGCAAAATTCTCAAGCAGGACGAGGTCGTGCTTAAGGGAAATGTCTTGGTAAAATCTCTCGGCGGCGACGCGGGTGAGATGCAATTTCCGATCGCACAAGTGGTGCGGCTTGATTGGCCTGAACCCACGGAGATCGCCGAAGCCCGCACCTTGCTGGCCGCAGGCAAGGAGGTGGAAGCCGAAGCAAAGATCACGCCGATCTACAAGCAGTTTACTCCTTTCGCTAAAATCCCCGGTGGCTGGTGGAACGAGGCCGCATTGCTGCGCGCTCGCGTTCTGCTCGCACTGAAGAAAAATGCAGAAACTGAGAAGGCAACTAAGGAGCTTATTGCCACCACGAGCGACGAGGACATACGGCAGGGCGCCGAGTTAATCTCCATCCGGCTACAAGTCTTACTTGGTAAGCGCAGTGTTGCTGATACGATGCTCGAGGTTCTGATGCGTAAAGAGGTCTCGGGTGAGATCGCCGCCGGCGCTGCGGTGCTGCGGGGTGATATCGCTTATGAAATTAAGGACTTCGAGAGAGCCCTCGAATTCTACCTGTTAGTGCCCGCGTTTTACGGCAACGAAGTAGAGGTCATGCCCGCTGCTTTGCTGGGGTCCGCCCGCTCATTCCGCGGATACGGCGACTCAGCTCGCACCGAGCGCGCCTACCTCGATCTCATCGCCGCCTTTCCCTCCAGCGCTGAAGCTATCCTTGCCAAGCGTGAAATGAACGGCCCCTGATCCCTTTTTCTTAGAAACCCACCAACCCAAGAATCATGAAAACCACCCTTCGCCGGATCACCGGTCTAACTGCCCTGCTCGCTGCTAGCCCGCTTGCCCTGCTCGCTGCGGACGCCGCCCCCACTGTTGTCACTAAATCTCTGCTCCAAGAACTGAGCGCACCGGCGATTTTCCCGCTCTGGTTGTGTTCGGCTCTGATTGTTTACCTGGTCATCGATCTGTTCATGAAGATCCAGCCCAAGCAGTTCATTTCGCCGGCCGCTTTGGACGCCGTTCGCACCTTCTTTCGTAATGGTGATTACGTCGGTGCTTACAATTGGACCCGCGACAATCCCGGCATTCTGGCCAACGTTATCCACGCTGGCCTCAAACACGCCCCGAGTGGTAAACAGGCCGCCGAAGAGGCCATGGGCTCGGCAATCATCGGCGAAAACTCCAAGTTCCAAAACAAGATCGCCTACCTGTCGGTCATTGGCGTTATCGCCCCAATGATCGGCTTGACCGGTACGGTTATCGGTATGATTCAGGCCTTCGCAGCCATGGGGCAAGCCGGTGCCTCCGATCCCTCCAAGCTCTCGGGAGCGATCGGCCACGTTTTGCACGCGACCGCTGCCGGTCTAGCCGTGGCAATCCCCGCCTTCGTCTTTTACTACCTGATTCGCAACAGTGTGGGGCATTCTATTCACACGTTATCCGATGAGGCCAACGATCTGTTCCGCAAGTTCCCCTACGACCACTTGGCAACGGTCGAGTTCGAGGGCGGTGAGAGTTATGCTGCTACACCCAACTGGGTCGAGGGCAGCCCCACCCATGCACAGGCCGGCGCAGAAGCCTAAGCCTGTTTTTCTTTAAACGAAGGCTGCGCTTCGGTGCGGCCTTCGTTCACTTTAATCTTTTAACTCCTTAATCCTATGGCAGGTGGTGGTGGCGGTGGTGAGGGCGAGCCCGAATTCCAAATCGCTCCAATGATCGACGTGCTGCTTGTGCTGCTCATTTTCTTTATGAGCATCGCCACCTCGTCGGTTGCAAGATACGACCCTACGATCGAACTTCCGTTGGCCCCTGACGCCAATAAGAAGGAGGATTCGGAGGGTGAGTTGGTGTTTAACGTGGCGTGGAAAGTGCCCGCACGCACAGCCGTGACCACCTACGAGGAGCGAGTCGTCATTCCCGATGACGTTGTCCCGTCCCTGATCGCCCATAAAAAGGCCAATCCTAAAGTCCGTGTGTTGATCCGCAGCGATGCGTTGACCCCCGTGCGTTACATTTCGTCCGTGGTCGAGGCGGCGGCCAAAGCCGGAATATCGGATGTAACCTTCGCAACCCTAGCCCGTTGATCTCCCTCCCATGAAAATGCCCATCCAGCAGAACAACCCCGATGTGGGCTTCCAGATCGCGCCAATGATCGACGTGGTGTTCGTAATCCTCGTGTTCTTCATGTCGTTGGCTGCACAAATTAAAATTGAGCAGATCCTGCAGACTAAACTTCCTGGGGTGGCGGTTGCCTCCGCCAGCACCGAGTTTGTTGATGAGCAAATGTTACAAATCACCGAAGAGGGTGAAGTTACCCTTAACGACGAAGGCTACGATTCGGTGCAAAGCCGTGAACTTCCCCAACTCACCGGCACGCTCATGCGCCTGAAAACCTCCAGCGATGCGGCCAAAAGCAAACTGGTGGTGACTTTGGTCAGCCATCCAGATTCCTCGTATTACCGCACCATTGATGTACTTAATTCATTGGCTATAGCCGGTATAAGTAATGTTACCTTCACCTCCGATTCAGGGGAATAATACATGTCTTCCGCTCCAACCCCAAGCCGTAAGAGTTTATACACACGCCTCACCGCCAGCGTTCCCCTGCTGGTCACCGTGATCGTGCACGTTGTGCTGGTCGCTGTGGCCGGTTACTTTGTCGTGAGCGAACAAATCCTCGGCACAAGGAAAAGTTTTGAGGCTACCAATGCCTCCGAAAACGTAGTGCAAAAACAGGTTGAGCACCGGCTGCAGGTGGCCCGCAAAGGGGGCGGTTCAGCCAGTACATCCCCAGTTTCAGCCTCGCGGATTTTCTCGGCTGATGCGAATTCGCTTCAATTGCCCGCTCCCCCTGAACTCAATTTGACCGGCGCAAGTGCCTTGTCAGGCATGGGCTTCGGCGTGGGTGCTGGTGGTGTTGGTACCGGCACCGGCTATAATACGGGCCTTGGCAGCGGTTCCGGCTTGGGCTCCGGTTTCATGAGCATGAGCTTTTTGGGCACCACCAGTCAGCGTGCCTCCAAGATCGTTTTTGTAGTCGATGTAGGCACTCGGATTTTGGATGTCAGAAAGGGCGGATTTGAGGCTTTTTCCATCATTCGTGAGGAGATGATGAAGCTCGTCAGCCGACTGCCACCGAGTGCCGAGTTCGGTGTGGTCGTCTATGAGCCCGATACGTGGGATCGTGGTGTAAATTCTCTAGTGAATCCCTTCTCGGTGAGTTTGTTGCCGGCGACCAGCGCCAATAAAACGCGATTCTTTGAGTGGATGCAGCCGATCAATCGCACCCCTGAAAAAGTGGGATTCAGATCTATCGCAGTAAGAACCCCGTGGCGTGCCAAGGCGCTGCCAAACGCAGGTCTAGACGAAGACTTTCGCCCTCCTACGTGGGTGAACGCCCTGCGTTGTGCACTCGAAATGGGGCCGGATACAATCTATGTGGTCGCTGGCAGTGCAGGGGTGCCCGTCCAAATGCTGAATGATGAGGAGCTCGCTAAGAAAAAGAAGATAAACGACGAGTTTAAGGAGGAACTGGTTCGTAGTGGTTTGTCCATCGAAGCGGTTACGGCTGCACGCAATGCTTCTTATGCCAAAGCTAGGGCGGATCTAGACGCTGTGAACGCCAAACTCAATGCCAAGGGGCAGTCGCCGATTATCATTACAGACCCGGGCCGGATTTTCCAACCCGATTTTCAGGCTGCTCTTAAACAGAAAGGCTTTAGCATCCCGCTCGATTACAAGGGCTGGACAACCAAAGCGGGTAAGCCGCTACATCATACCTCGTTCGAGCCATTTGATAGAACCGAGTATTCCGAGGTGATGACGCACATCTCCAAGTTGCAGCGTGCCTTGCTGAAAGAGCGCGCGGCCTTGAATATTTTCCTCTTGCTTGGCCCCACGGAGGCGAGCACGGATGCGATGGACAAGGAAAACTTGGGCAAGGCGAGCAGCCGTAACGGCGGTAAATTCCAGCTCCTCACCACCAAGAAACTCAAGGAAATGACCGCTCGGGATGAGGCGGCGAAATGATGCCGAGACGGTGCGCTTGTAACCGCATGCTTTAGGGCTTTTGGTAAACCGATGACCGTTAAAAAACTCCTGCATACCCGCTACCGCTTAAACGATATCGAGCGGTCGGTTAAGTTTTATCAAGACGCCCTCGGGCTCACCGTAACGGGTCGACACACCTCGCCTCGAGGCGCCCAGTTGGTGTTTCTGGCCACACCCAATAGCGCCGAGGAAATCGAGCTCTGCCAGATGCCCGTCGGTGCCATTCCCGTGCAAGTCCAGTCGGATCTCACCCACCTGGCTTTCGAGGTGGATGACCTCCTTGCTTTTGCGGACCAACTCAAGGCGAAGGGCTACGAACTCAGTGATGGCCCGACGCCAACGGGTAGCGGCTCGATGATCGCCTTTATCGATGCCCCCGAGGGTTACGAGGTGGAGTTGATCCAGCGGTCCCCTGTCTGAGTTTAGCCATGGGCGGTGGCCATGGTGCGGCACGGCCTTGACCCTACTGGCTGCGCCGATTGTTTTTTATTCTAATCATGGCTAAGCCCGAAGAACCCAAGATCATCTTTTCGATGATGCGCGTCTCGAAGAAAATCGAGCGCAAGGAAATCCTCCGCGACATCTCCCTGTCGTTTTATTACGGTGCCAAGATCGGCGTCCTCGGCTTTAACGGCTCCGGCAAGTCCTCGCTCATGCGCCTGCTCGCCGGGCGCGACAAGGAGTTCGACGGAACTGTTCACTTTGAGCCGGGTTATACCGTCGGCCTGCTCGAACAGGAGCCTCAGCTCACCGCCGGCAAAACCGTGCGCGCGTGCGTCGAGGAAGGCGTTAAGCACCTCACCGACCTCACCACCGCTTACGATGCCACTTGGGATGAAATCGATGCCGCCGCCGATGATGCCGCCCGTGACGCCATCACCGCCAAACAGGGCGAGCTGCAGGAAAAAATCGACGCGCTCAATGCTTGGGACGTCGCCCCGCAGGTCGAGATGGCAATGGATGCCCTGCGTTGCCCTTCCCCAGAGCAAATTGTCGACCACCTCTCGGGTGGCGAACGCCGGCGGATCGCCTTGGCGCGACTGCTGTTGCAAAAGCCCGATATTCTTCTGCTCGACGAGCCGACCAATCACTTGGATGCCGAAAGCGTTAACTGGCTTGAGCAACACCTGTCGCGCTACGCCGGCACGATCATCGCGGTGACCCACGACCGGTACTTTTTAGACAACGTCGCCAAGTGGATTCTCGAGCTCGACCACGGCCATGGTATTCCGTGGAAGGGCAATTACTCCGAGTGGCTGGAGCAGAAACACGCCCGCGCCAGCGTGCAGCAACGCACCGAAGATCGCCGCCAAAAGGCGATGGCGCGCGAGCTGGAGTGGATTCGCCAATCGGCCAAGGCCCGCGTGGCCAAGTCGCAGGCGCGTATAAGTGCCTACGAGTCGATGCTCAAGGAAAACGTAGCCGAAAAAGAGCGCGAGTTTGAGATTATCATTCCAGCCGGCCCGCGGCTAGGCGCCTTGGTGGTGGAAGCGCAAAAGCTCTCCAAGGCCTATGGCGACAAGGTGCTCTTTGAGGACGTTAACTTCTCGCTGCCTCCTGGCGGTATCGTCGGTGTGATCGGACCGAACGGTGCCGGTAAAACCACGATGTTCAAGCTCATCACGGGCGTGGAAACCGCCGACACCGGCGCCCTGCGGGTCGGGCCCACCGTGCAGGTGGCGCATGTGGATCAATCGCGCGATTCGCTGCCGGATGCGCAGACCATTTACGAAGCGATCAGCGGTGGTAACGAGATTTTGAAACTGGGACCGCGTGAGATGAATGCGCGCGCCTACTGCGCCCAGTTCGGTTTCACCGGAGCCGATCAGCAGAAAAAAGTGGGCGTGCTTTCCGGCGGAGAGCGCAACCGTGTGCATCTGGCGCGTCTGCTTAAGAGCGGCGCTAACCTGATCCTTTTGGATGAGCCGACTAACGACTTGGACGTTAACTCGATTCGCGCTCTGGAGGAAGGGTTGGAGAACTTTGCCGGTTGCGCGGTGGTGGTGTCACACGACCGCTGGTTCTTGGACCGCGTGGCCACGCACATCCTGGCGTTCGAGGGCGATTCACAGGTCCACTGGTTTAATGGAAACTACTCGGCTTATCTGGAGGATTTCCGCCGCCGCAAGGGCAAGGAGGCCGATCAACCGCACCGCATCAAATACCGTCCGCTGACGCGTGCTTAATGCGGATTTCAGATTAGGTGGAAGCAGATTGGTCAGGGACGGCCAACGCTACACGGGATCGGAAGATGTAGGGTTGGCCGTCCCGGCCAAAGGCTTGGATGTGAAACAAATTGGTGTAACTTACTGAGGGGCGTTGAAGTGTTCGGCAGTCCGTAAGCCGACCTCGTGCTCAAGCACGACGCCACGAGGATGTGGCCTTGAGCGTGAGCTCAAGGATGCGCGGGCTGACTGAGTTCGCCGCTTAACCTAGTCGGCCCTGAAAAAGGCACCTTACGACATCACCGCCAAAAACTGATCCCGGGATGCCGGGACGAACAACGAACGCAGGAAGTGGAGTAAACGGCACAAAAAGAAGCCGAGGAGCTTCTGGAAGTTC
>JBILJE010000358.1:0-2959 GCA_044377395.1 Rariglobus sp.
GACGCCGTCGAGAAACGCATGAACAAGACCCAAAAACTCGCCAAGGCCGGCGACAAGGATGCAGTGGCCGAATTCGCTCTGCTGGAGCGCCTCGTACCCCACCTCAACGAGGGCAAACCTGCCAACGTTCTTGATGCCACCGATGACGAGAAAAAGCTGCTCCAGTTCTTCCAGTTGCTCAGCGCCAAGCCGGTGATCTACGCCTGTAACGTCGCCGAGGGCGATCTTGCCACTGCCGAAGCCAATCCCTTCGTGAAAAAAGTCGCCGAGTTCGTGAAGGCCCATCACGACGCTGCCTACGTGCCGATCAGCGCACGTATCGAAGCCGAGTTGATCGACCTGTCCGCCGACGAAGCCAAGGAGTTCCTCAAGGATCTCGGCGTAAGCGACTCAGGCGTTTCTATGCTCATCAAGGGCACCTACACCCTGCTCGGCCTGCAGACGTATTTCACCGCCGGTGAAAAAGAGGTGCGCTGCTGGACGATCAAAAAGGGTTTCAAGGCCCCGCAGGCTGCGGGTGTCATCCATACCGATTTCGAGAAGGGTTTCATCAAAGCGGAAATCGTCAGCTATGACGACCTCACCCGCTTGGGCAGCACCGCTGCGGCGCGTGATGCCGGTAAATACCGTCTCGAAGGTAAGGAATATGTCTTTCAGGACGGCGACGTCGCTTTGTTCCGTTTTAACAACTGATCAAACGACGGCCAACCGTCCTGTTCTGGTAGCGCGCAAAAAAAGACGCGGCCCCATCGGGGGTCGCGTCTTTTTTTTACACTTAAATTCGAACCCGTTGAGGGGCGTCCCGGTAAACCGGATGGCGGGGCGGGGTAGGGCGGGGAGGGCCGTCACTCGTCTTCGCGGTGCTGCCGATCGCGGTAGGTCCGCACATTGGCAGCCTCGGCCTTTTTCCTCCAGCCAGGCGCGCTGGCGTGGGCCCCCGGCTTGAGCTGTTTGGGCGCTTTGGCCACCTGCTCGGCTTTGAGTTTACGGTAACTCTCCAATCGCGAGGCGGGTAACACGCCGCTTTCCAGCGCCACCCGTACGGCACAACCGGGCTCCTCGTGGTGTTTGCAGCTGGTGAAACGGCAGCGCACCGCCAAGTCGATAATGTCCGGATAGGCGTCCTCGACCGCCTCCTTGGCGTCCCAGAGTTGGAATTCCCGCATGCCGGGTGTGTCGATCACCAGTGCGCCGGTGGGCGTCTGCATCAATTCACGGCGTGTCGTGGTGTGGCGGCCCTTGCCATCTTTTTCGCGCACCGCAGCCGTGGGCATCGCCTCGGCGTCCTTGAGCAGGCGGTTAATCAGGGTCGATTTCCCCGCACCCGATGAGCCGACAAAGGCGAGTGTGCGGCCGGGCAGCGCGTAGGTCTCCGTAAGCGCCTTGAGCCCCTTGCGCGTGTAGGTGCTCGTGATTGCCACGGGCACGCCGGGCACGAGCAGCTCGATCTCTTTACGCACCGCCTCGGGGTCTTCACAAAGATCCGATTTGTTTAAAATGATGACCGGCTGCGCGCCGCTGTCGCGGGCGGCGACGAAGAATCGCTGGATGCGCTTTGCGTTGTAGTTGGAATCCAGTCCGCTGACCAAAAAAACAGTGTCGATGTTGGCGGCGACGATCTGCTCCACCTGAGCCTCGCCGGCGGCCTGACGCGAAAAACGTGTCCGGCGCGGCAGCAGCGCATGAATTTGCGCGCGACGCCCATCGGTGCCGACCTGAACCACCACCCAGTCGCCGACGGCCGGATACGCTTGAGCATCGCGGTCGGCGGCGTGGTGGAACTTGCCGGTGAGTTCACCCAATAATTCGCCGCTAGCGGTCTGGACTGCGTAATAATGGCGGCGCAACTCGACCACCACACGAGCGGGCTCCAGACCCGCCTGAACGTGCGGAGCAAAGGTTAACGCCCAAGCGTCGTCCCAGCCAAAAGCGCTAATGGCGGATGCCATGACCGAACTGGTTAAATCAGGCCAACGTCACAACGCGGCGCGAGGGATCGGGATTTTGGCGGAAAAACAAGGCGGTGGCGCCCACGGAACTCACAAAAACGCAGCGACCCGCATCGGCGATCTGCTCGGCTAGGGCCGCGCGTTCGTCGCGCTCGGCGGCTACAAAGCGGACCTTGATCAGCTCGCGGGCGTTGAGGTGCTTTTGCAGCTCGATGAAGAACTCGGGGGTGAGGCCGCTTTTGCCCACTTTGACTGAGGATTCGAGCGTCTGGCCGGCACCACGGAGGAACGTTTTTTGTGCGGCGGTGAGAGGGAATTCGTACATGAGCCCGCCACGCAAACCGCCCCGCGCCCCCGACGCAAAGGGAAACGCCCAGCGCTTTACCGTATCAGGCTAATAAATGAAATTGGGACGATGTTCCCTTGGCTGGGGCGCCCGCGCCATTCACATCCTTAGGGCGTGTCTCGGAAATAAATCTGCCAAAATAAATCACTTTAAAATTCTGTATACTTTTTATAGTTAATTAATTAAGTGATTGCATGTGTGCCTTGAATAAAACGTCGAGGCTCGTCCTGGCTGACAGCAACTGGGGCGCGCTTAAAAAATTAAGGCCCATCGTGATAGCCTGCCTCGGGCGCATCGTCGTGGCTGACATGTGCGGACGTGCGCCTGCGACTCGAAGCGATTTTGTGGATTTGTCGTACCGGTGCGCCTTGGCTCGACTTGCCGGCGGACTTTTGGGCCATGGAAGACAAACTACGGGAGGGTTTCGCGCTTGGACCACATCGGGGCTCTGGGATGCGATTCTCTCCGGTCTGAGTGCACACAAGGAGGACGATAGCATCATGATCGATAGCACGGCTATGCGTGTGCACGCCCACAGATCCAACCCCGCCGGCGGCCAAATCGCCCAAGCGATGGCTCGGTCCCGCTCCAGCATTTCGACGAAAATTCACATGGCCTGCGACGCGCTGGGCTACCCCCTTGGATTCATTCTTACTGGGGCCAA
>JBILJE010000359.1:0-2957 GCA_044377395.1 Rariglobus sp.
CCTTCCACCGCATCGCCACACGCTATGAAAAACTCCATCGCACTTTCGCCGCAATGGTCTCCCTCGCTTGCATCTTCATATGGCTCAAGGCTTGACCGTTATTTCCGAGACACGCCCTAAGCCCCCTCCTGTTACCGAGAGGTAAGTGGCGCTTCATCCAGTGCCAGCTTCTCGGGATAAGTGACACGCCCCCGCATCAGGGAATCGTCGCCAAAGGTCGCATGGCGCACGTCGGCCAAGCGCACCGCCTGCGCCACCGCCTCGGGGCGTAAACCCGTGAACATGCCCTTGGCCTTTTCGTCGGCGAACAACACCGGCGCGCGGTAGGCGAAAAGGTAATCGAGCTGCCTCGATCGCAGCAGTTCGCTCACCAATTGCGCCCCACCTTCGAAATAAACCCCCGCCACCTTTTCCTCGGTGCAGCGGCGGCGGAAATCAGCAAAATTCACCCGCTGCGTCGGGGTGTCCATCACCCAAACCTGAACGCCCAGTTCGCGTAGTTTTCGCACGTAGCCCATGCCGCCATGGGGCGTAGTCACAACGATGGTACGCGCCCGATGCTCGTCGGTATAAACATGCGGCAGGTGGGCGTTGCTCACCGTGCGCAAAAGCCCGTCGAATACAAAACGCAGTGGGCACCAAATCGAGCCATCGGGCGCGCGGGCCGTCAGACGGGGATTGTCCTCCAAAACGGTCATCGCCCCAGCTGCGATTGCGGGGAAATACCGGCGCCAATGATGCACATCGGCCCGCGCCGCATCGCCGGTTATCCACTTTGATTCCCCTGACCTGCAGGCGATCTTACCGTCGAGCGTACTCGCCACCTTCGCCGCCAACAACGGCCCCCCGGTCACAATCGTGTGGTTGAAAATTAAATTCAGGTCCGCGCATTCGGCAGCCAGTACGCCGGTAACCACCTCGACACCGGCGGTCAGAAGCA
Organism: Rariglobus sp.; assembly: GCA_044377395.1. Classification (GTDB taxonomy): domain Bacteria; phylum Verrucomicrobiota; class Verrucomicrobiia; order Opitutales; family Opitutaceae; genus Rariglobus. The sequence continues at coordinate 941 of JBILJE010000359.1, forward strand.
GCGCATAACCCTGCCCCGCGTGGGCCGGGTTTGGATCGGTCGCGCCCACCACCACGCGGCGAATCCCGGCGGCACGAATGGCGTCGCAACACGCCCCGGTGCGGCCATGGGTCGAGCACGGCTCCAGGGTAACATACAAGCTCGCCCCCAAGGCTGGTGGCCGCCCCAGCGCGGCCAATGCCACACGTTCGGCATGAGGGCCTCCGTCCTGCGCATGAAAGCCCTCGGCCACCACCTGGCCGTTCTCGACGATCACCGCGCCCACCAGCGGATTGGGATGCGTGCACCCCCACGCCTGCCGCGCCACGCTCAGCGCGCGGAGCATGAAAAACTCGTCAATGTTAAGGATACTCGTCATTGGGACGTGTGAATGTGTGGGGGGCGAATACAGCAGCTTGAACCACTCAAATTCCTGCGGCCAAACTTAGCCGCGTACGTGCGGGTTGGTACGTTTTTCCGTCCCCACGGTGGTGGCGGATCCATGCCCCGGATACACGGCGGTCGTATCCGGCAGCGTATAAATCTGCGTGCGGATGGAGTTGAGTAAAATTTCAAGCCCGCAGCCAGGGAAGTCGGTGCGACCGATGCTGCCTGCAAAGAGGGCGTCGCCCACAAACGCAGCCGCGTCCTTGGGGAAATAAAAAAGGACATTGCCAGGGCAATGGCCGGGGACATGACGCACCTCGACGGTTCGCCCGAGCGCCTCGAAGCGGTCGCCTTGGGCCACCCAATGATCGATCTGCAAGGGCTCTAATTTGATGCGACCGCTCAAAAACGCCGACATCATTTGCGGTGTCTCAAACATCGCTTTATCGGCAAGGTGGCCGCGAGTCTTGGCGCCGCTTGCCCGCACCACTTTGGCGGCATCCTGCGTGTGATCCCAATGCCCATGGGTGAGCAAAAGCTCCACCAGGCGGCATTTTTCCTTAGCCAAAATGGGTTCAACCAAGTCCCAAATCGCCCCAGGAGCATCGATCAAAACCGCTTCACCTCGGGCGGAATCGGTCAGCAAAAAGGCGTTCGTTTCAATCGGCCCGGAGGGCAACACGTGCAGTTTCATATCCCGGCAAAAACAACCGGAATCCCCCCGGCCGCAATCCGATAAAACCTCAAACTACACCGGCGTTGTGTTAGTCTCTCCAAGGACGCGGCCCCCAAAGAACGCGCTACTTCGCGGCCCTGTTTCGGCCCCAACCGTAGCGAAGCGCTTTTTCGATTTCCACCGCAACCAGCGCCACAACGGCAACCGCCACGATGCGCAGCCACGAAACAGCCGTGATCGGCGCGGTGTGAAACAACCGGTTCATGATCGGCGCGTAGGTGAACAGCAGTTGCGCACCGATCATCGCCACCGAGCCCAGCACCGCCCAGCGGTTGGTAAACCAGCCGATCGAAAAAACCGAACGGTGCAGCGATCGGCAGCTAAACAAATACGCGACCTCCACCAAAACGATGACATTGACCACTACCGTGCGCGCAGCGGCTTCCGACCCACCGACGCCTCGCAGCTCCAGGCGAAAAAGCCAAAAAGCCCCGATCACGATAATTGACGCAACCAGCGCCGAACGCTGCATCAATTCCCTAGTAAACAAGGGCAGTCGGGGATCCCTCGGCGGGCGATCCATCAGGTCAGGCTCCTTGGGCTCAAACACCAACATCAGCCCGAGCAGAATCGCAGTCGTTAAGTTAACCCAAAGAAACTGCACAGGCAGGGCTGGCAGGGTGGTGCCGACGAGCATTGCCACGAGTAACACCAGCGCTTCACCCACGTTGGTCGGCAGCGTCCAGACGATGAACTTGGTTAAATTATCAAACACCCCTCGCCCTTCCTCCACGGCGGCGGCAATCGAGGCAAAGTTGTCATCCAACAAAATCATCGCCGCCGCCCCCTTCGCCACATCGGTGCCGGTGATACCCATGGCCACGCCGATGTCGGCCTGCTTGAGGGCCGGCGCGTCGTTGACCCCATCGCCCGTCATCGCAAACACGTGGCCTTTGGCCTGCAGCGCCTTCACCA
>JBILJE010000361.1:0-2937 GCA_044377395.1 Rariglobus sp.
CCTGTCACCGAACAGGTGCAAACGCTAGAGCTTTTCCTCGAAGTGGTCGGTGCGGGTGTGACTGCGCAAGCCACGGCTGGCGCGGTCGATCTCTTCTTTTCGAGCCGTACCGCGCGCATCAAGGATTGGGATACGGACCCGGGCGCACGCGTGCTCCCTCAGCACGATCGATTGGTGGCCTTGACCGGCGAGGTCGTCGGCACGCGGTTCAAGCGGACGGTGCTTCTGGATGCGATGAGCACCTGCGATCTCGATGTGGCTTGGTGCACCTACAGCGAGCCGGTGCTTCAAGTGGGCGGCCAACCACGGCCCTTTTACTATTCCCGCACCTTCGGCTCGCTCGATGCAGTCACCCTGTGGGCGCGCGCTCACGGCGCAGAGCTTTTTGAAAACGCACGTCACGTGGACGCGGTGATCGGTGCCAATAATCTGTCCGCCAGCATCAATCACCTGCTCGCGCAGACCCTGCACTCCTGGCTGATCAACACCTGGTGGGTCGGTCGCGAAGGTGAAGACTGGTTCAGCGTTTGGGAGGGCAACTGCCACTTCCATTCGACCGTCGACGTAGAGTTCACCCAGTCGCCCTTCTACCTGGCGGTGTGGCCGGAATTGCTCGGACTGCAATTGCGCCAGTGGCCCGCGTTTTCCAAGGAGGGCTCACTCACGCTGGGCGAGCGCGGTAAGGGCACCGCCTTCCTCTCGCACGATTGCGGCGCGATGTCGGTGGCAGATGGCCAGGCTTACCCGCACGAGATGGAGGTCGAGGAGACCACCAATTACGTGATACTCGCCTACGCCTACTGGCGCCGCACGGGCGACCGTGACTTGGTGCGCGACGTCGCACCAACCCTCAATCGCTACCTGGCCTTCCTCGTGGCTGCGGACACCGCCGGACATGGCATTCCAACTCTGGGCGTGGCCAACACAATCGACGACGCTTCCCCGGCCATCCAGTACGGCCGTGAGCAGGTCTACCTTGCGGTCAAAACCCTCGCCGCCTTCCTCGGTGGTGCCGCCATCCTGGAGGCGCTCGGCCATGCGGAGTCGGCGCGTGATTACAGGGCTCGCGCCGAAGGTATTCGTAATTACATCGAAACCCATGGCTGGGCGGAGGACCACTACGTAACCCTGTTATGCCGCAGCGCCGAGGGCCTGCGCAATCCCTGGACCGGACAAGCGCTTGCTACAGAGGAAGTCCCCGGCTGGAACAACTGCCACATTTACACCCAAAATGCGCTCGCCGTGCTCGACATGGTCGGGCTCGACACGGGGTTGTCGCCTGAGCGCCTGCGCCGCGACCTGATCACCGCCACCGAGCGCTGCCTGCGCGAGTATGGCTGTGCCCACACCGATTACGTGGCCGAAGAGTATGCCCAAAACGGTCTGAAGGAGGGCATGGTCGGCGTCGCCTCCAACCCCGGTTGGATCTCCATGAATATGCTGCGCGACATCGCCGCATTCTATCGCGGCGTCGATCTGCGCCCCCTCGCCGATCGTTATTGGAACTGGCAAACGACCACCAATAGCCAGATGCCCACGCTGTTTTTCGAGACGTTTAGCGGCAACAACCTCTGCTTCTACCCGCGTGGCGTCGCCATCTGGGGGTTCTTCGACGCTTTGGCCGGAAGGGTGATCGACCGAGTGGATGGCCGCGATGAGACCACCCCGCGGTTTCCCGGTGTGATTGCACCTCGCCTGCTCGACGCGGTTTGGAACCCGCCATCGCCCACCCGCTCGTAGCTGTTCCTTGAGCGCATGCCTCACTCCAAACTCCTTCCCGGCCCTACGTCGGGGGCGTCCTCGCGACATGGTTTAAACGCACACCTTGTTCGCGCGCTTGGCTTCGTCCTTGCCCTCGCGGCGGCGACGTCGCTCGGCGCAGAGCCCGCGCCCGGCTCCAAGCTGCGCCGCGAAACCCTGCCAGGGTCCGAGCCTGCGGATATTCTCACCGTGCCGGCCGACCTGACGAATCTCATTCCGGAAGAAGGCCCACCCCAACCCGGCAAGCAACGGCTACAAACGCTCCCCCGTTACCAAGGCACCGGCGCCCGCCACACCGTTTACTTGCCAGCCGACTGGAAGCCGGGACGCCCCTATCCCGTCCTGGTCGAATACCGTGGCAATACCTCCCGGGTCGCCGATCCCGGCGGTCTGGGCTTAGGGATCAGTGGTGGCCGCGACTTCATCTGGCTGGTCCTGCCCTTCGTGTCCGGCGACGGCAAATCCGACGAGGCGTGGTGGTGGGGCGATATCGACGCAACCGTAGCTTACGCAAAGGAGGTCGTGCCCGCAGTGTGTCGAGAATGGGGCGGAGACCCGTCACGGGTAATTCTCACGGGGCATTCGCGCGGTGCGATCGCCTGCAACTTCATCGGCCTGCGCGACGCCGAGATCGCCCGACTGTGGCGCGCGATCATCCCGGTCAGCCACTATGACGACGACTTTCCCTATTGGAGTATGTCTGCGGAAGATCGAGCGCGCGCGCCCGAGCGGCTCAAACGGCTCGGCCGCACTCCGCAGTATGTCTGCGGGGAATATGGCACGCGGCCGCAGGCCCCTAACGACCGCGAGGTGCGTGCGCAAATCCAGCAACGCGGCCTGACCACCTTTGCCGCCGCCCAGGCCGAGCAGGCGCTCGCTTTGACGCCTCTGCAGGAGCTCGAAGGCACAGAACGCTTCCTCGCCACCCATTACCCGGAAGGCGACATCACTCTCGTGGACATGCCCTTCGTGAACCACACCGCAGACATCTTTCTCCGTGATAGCCACGCCCGCCGTCATCTTCGGAACTGGCTCCACCGGATTACCCTAATCGATCCCCCCACCGGACCAATACCGGACCGCTGACGCCGCCCCCTCGGCGTCACCTCACCCCTCTTTTACCCCACCCCTCTTTTACCCCACCCCTCTTTTACCCCACCCCATGAAGCCGCTCCT
>JBILJE010000362.1:0-2910 GCA_044377395.1 Rariglobus sp.
AAAGCCCTCGGACGATGACGAGGATGAGGATGAAGATGAAGACGACGATTCTGACGACGATGATGATGATGACGACGAGGACGAGAAACCCAAAGCCAAGTCGAAGGCCAAACCCAAGAAGCGCTAAGCTTACGCTCAGTGCCTAACAACAAAACGGCGCCTGCTTATGCAGGCGCCGTTTTTGTTTTAACCCAAGCGGGCGTCGACACGGAGCGCACCGCGTAAACCAATCGCACTGCCGAAAGAGCGGGGATGAGCCCAATCGGGAAGCCAAACTCTCGGTCAAACGCTGATCAGTTTCGCTAAACGGCACGATATTGCCCGACTCATGCCGCGCATTGAGCAACTGCAGCACACCCATGATCTTCGCCTCATGATTGCCCAACGGACTGAGTGACAATAATGCAATGTGAACGACTGGGAGAGGAAGTGCTCGCGAGCATGGATAATAATCGAGAAACGAGAGCTGAGTTAAATATACCCATAGCCTGGACGAACGGGGCTATTTTAACGCAAAGCCGCCAAGACGCAAAGTTCGCAAAGTAATACGAAAAAATGATTTCATTTCGCTTCTTCGCGTCCTTGCGCCTTTGCGTTAAAGCCTAAAATCGGAACGTGAACGGTATAGTCGGCGAGAAACGAAGGGGGAAAAGCGGCGGACTGGACGGGGCCGCCGCTTTTGGATTCGCTGCGTTGGACATGATTATCCATCCCGTTGCACCATTGATTGGGTCGATCGTGATGCTCGGTTGCCTTTGGTTCAGTCTACGCCAACGGCGACGCCACCGCTTACTGAATGATCTCCCTACTTCGAAAGTGCAGGGGGTTTTCATCGGTCTGGTAGAACTCAAGGGCACGGCAGAAAGCGAGTCCCCACTCACCAGTTATCTAGCGGAGCAAACCTGCGTTTATTACTCGTGGAAAGTGGAAGAACACTGGCGCCGTACGCGCACCGAGAGCTACACAGACAGCAAGGGCAAGAGTCGGACCCGTACGGTGACCGAGACTGGCTGGGAAACGGTGGCCAAGGGTGGCGAGGAGCAGGCGTTTTATTTGCGCGACGATACCGGCGACGTGTGGGTCAGACCCGAGGGTGCCACGATCGAGCCGTTGGAGGTATTCGATCAGACCTACTCGCGTGGCGACGGGCTGTATTACCTGAAAGGGCCGGAAGGTTCGGTCAACGGGTCCACCGGAACACGGCGTTTCACGGAAGCAGCCATCGGTTTACATGCCATGCTTTACGCGATCGGCACAGCGAGGGAGCGCAGTGACGTGGTAGCACCTGAAATCGTGAAAGGGGAAGGCGAGGAGTTCATCCTATCGTGTCGAAGCGAAGAAGCCGTAATGAGCGGGATGGCGTGGGGTTCATGGCTGGCGTGGATCGGTGGACTGCTGGCGCTGCCGGCGGGGGTGTTTATGGCATTCGAGGAGAATCAACGCCCTGAGGAGCTGCCGATTTTCTGCCTACTGGCGGCACTGATTTTTTGCGCGGTGTGGAGCCTCGGTTGGGTGTGGATCGTGCACGATAGTCTGATCGGGCTACGCGAACGGGTGCGGCGTGGGTGGTCGCTAATCGACGTGGAATTAAAACGCCGCCACGACTTGCTGCCCGGCCTCATCGCCACGGTGAGCGGACTGGGGCGGCATGAAGCGGATTTGCAGCAGGTAGTAGCCGCGTTGCGCACACAGTCGGAGGCGACAAAACCGGGCCAACCGGGTCCGGAGTTTACGGGCGTGGCAGCGGAGTTGCGGGTGGTGGTCGAGCGTTACCCCGAGCTGACGGCGCAGGCGGGATTCGCGGCTTTGCATCGTGAACTGGTAACGACTGAGCAGCGCATCGCGTTAGCGCGGGGTTACTACAATGACATAGCGACGAACTATGCCACGCGGCTTGAGCGCATCCCCGATTGCTGGGTAGCTAACCTGCGCGGCCTGAGGCCCGAACCGTTGCTGACGGTGGCGGATTTTGAGCGGGCGCGGATAACGGCGAAGTTGGGCGTTTAGAACTAAGGTCCACGCCGTCGCTTTGTTTCATCAACCGCTTCCTGAATAAACAGCAAAGAAACAGGAAGAACTACTACACTATAACTACCCCGAACGAAATGACCCGGTCGTTGTACCACGCACGGCTAACGTAGTGGAATCGCGGTGCGATTTCGGTTCGAGTTGTTAAACACTGAACACATCCAGCGATTGAAAAAATACCCTATGCACAACTGCCCCGTTTTTAGCATTCATTGGCGATACCTGCGCTTAGCTGCACTTCTCCTCCAGCCTATCTTGGCAGAGGCAACGACAACGCTTCCGCTAATTGATCAAGCCTATGTTGATGGAGGTGGCCCCACCCAGCGTTTGGACCTATTTATACCCGCACAAATTGACCACACGCCGCCGCCTCTATTGGTGTGGATTCATGGCGGAGGCTGGCGCGAAGGCGACAAACGTGCGCATCCATTAAAGCCCTTTTTTGCGCAGGGATATGCCGTAGCGAGTATCAACTATCGCTTAAGTGGAGAGGCCCCATTTCCTGACCAAATCGACGATGTACGCACCGCCATTCAGTGGCTGCGTTCTCACGCCAGCACCTACGGCTTTGATCCTAAACGCATAGGAATAATCGGGCATTCTGCCGGAGGTCATTTGAGTGCTCTTTTTGCCGTCACGACGAATGAGGGAAATGCCGTGCAAGCCGTGTGTAGCCTTTCGGGACCGAGCGACATGGAGCGCTTGTTCGAGCAGGCGCAGGATAAAAAACGTCAAGAGGCGCTGGCGGCTTTATTCGCAGGCTCACTTAGTCGGCCCTGAATAATTCATAAGGCAATGATTATTATTTACTTGAGTCCTTAATCGACGTCCTTTTTTCTTGGTTAAGTTTAACCACACCAACAAAAACCGGGAAAATCGATG
>JBILJE010000363.1:0-2904 GCA_044377395.1 Rariglobus sp.
TTGAAGGTTTCGGCCTGCCGCCCGTTGAGGCCATGGCGTGCGGTTGCCCAGTGGTGTGCTCGGGGCGCGGCTCGCTTGCGGAAGTGGTGGGTGAGGCGGCGCGCATCGTCGAACCCGAGTCACCGGCAGCTATTGCCGCAGGTCTTCGCGAAGTCCTGGCCACGCCGGAACTCTGGCGCCAACGCGGGCTGAAGCGGGCGCAGCTGTTCGACTGGAACCGCGCAGCCCAGGCCACGGCGGCGCTGTACAGGGAAGCGGCGGAGTAAGAAGTAGCGAGGGCTGAAGTTTGTTCAGGCTGGATTTAAGGGTTTAAAATCAACGCGGTTCCCCTAGTTCTTTTGTCCTGCCGACACCCCAGTCGGCCGCCTGGTCACCTCAACCGCTTTTACCCGCCATGAGCTTACCCACCCGCGTCACCGTCTGGGGCGAATTCCGCCACGAGAAAAAGAACCCCAAGGTAGCAGCACTTTACCCGCAGGGAATGCACGAGGCCATCGCCGGGTTCCTACGCCCGCACACCGATTTCGCTGTGCGCACCGCCGTGCTCGACCAACCCGAGCACGGGCTCACCGACGCCGTCCTAGCGGCCACCGACGTACTCATTTGGTGGGGACATCAGGCACACCACGACGTGGACGACGCCGTCGTTGCCAAGGTCCAAACCCGCGTGCTCGAAGGCATGGGCCTGATCGTGCTGCACTCGGCCCATTATTCAAAAATCTTCAAAACCCTACTCGGCACCACCTGTTCGCTCAAATGGCGCGAAGCCACCGATAAGGAGCGTCTCTGGAACATCAACCCCGCACATCCGATCACCCAGGGCATCGGCGAGTATTTTGAGATTCCCTTCGAGGAGATGTACGGCGAACCCTTCGGCATCCCGGAGCCCGACCAGTTGATTTTCATATCCTGGTTTACGGGCGGAGAGGTTTTCCGCAGCGGGGCGACGTGGCAGCGGGGCAACGGACGGATTTTCTATTTCCGCCCCGGGCATGAAACCTACCCGACCTATCACCACCCGCAGGTCCAGCGGGTGATCACCAACGCCGTGCGCTGGGCCAAGGCCACCGTGTGCATACCGGATCATTGCCCCAATGCGCAGCCGCTCGAACCACTCCCACCCGATCCCGAAGCCGCAGCCCGCGCCAAGATCGGCCACGTCTGAAATCGGGGACAAAGTTCAAAAAACAAAGGGCCAAACCCCAAAGAGCCCATAACTCAATAGCGCCGGCGGCCACGGTCTAGCCGGCTAACCGCTTCCTCGCTCACAGCTTCCTCGCTCAAAGCCGCTTCACCCCGCCCCCTACCCCATGCCCACCACCGTCACCCGCAAAGCCAAGCCCCCGCAAAAAACCGTGCGCCTCGCCATCATCGGCACCGGCGGCATGGCCGGTAACCACGCCAAACGTTACCAGGAAATCCCTGGCTGCCGGGTCGTCGCCGCGGTCGATATAAACCGCGAACGCGTCACCGCTTTCGCCGCCGAGCACAAGATTCCAGCGGTTTACACTGCGGTTGAGGAGTTGCTCGCATGGGGCGAATTTGACGCGGTCTCGATCGTCACCCCCGACGCCTTTCATGCCAAACTGTCGATCCAGTGCCTGCGCGCCGGCAAACACGTGCTTTGCGAAAAGCCCCTCGCGCTCAACCATACCGACGCAAAAAAAATGGTCGCAGCAGCCAAAAAGGCCGGGGTAATCAACATGGTTAACCTGTCCTACCGCGACTGGCCGGCCATCCAGGGCGTCGCTCGAGTGATCGCCGCTGGAAAAATCGGCGATCTGCGTCACGTCGAGGCCAACTACCTGCAATCCTGGCTGCCGAGTAAAATCTGGGGCGACTGGCGTACCACCCCGGCCTGGCTCTGGCGGCTTTCCACGAAACACGGCAGTCGTGGCGTGTTGGGAGACGTGGGGGTGCACATCGTCGATTTTGCCACGTTCCCCGCCGGGCCGATAAAGAGCGTTTACTGCAAGCTGAAGACCTTTGCCAAAGCGCCCGGTAACCGGGTCGGCGACTACGTGCTCGACGCCAACGATTCGGCGGTGATGACCGTGGAGTTTGCCAACGGCGCTCTTGGCACGATTCACACCACGCGCTGGTCCGGCGGGCACGCCAACCGGCTCTACCTTAAAATCTCCGGCACCTTGGGCAGCGTGGAAATCGACTCCGACCGCTCGACCAACAGCTACCGCATCTGCGTCGGGGCCGACCTCGACACGGCGAGTTGGAAGGAAGTCGCCTGCAAGCCGACGCCAAGCAACTACGCGCGTTTCATTAAAAGCATCCGTACTGGAGTGCAGGACCAGCCCGATTTCGCGCGCGGCGCCGAGGTGCAAAAAATCTTGGACGCCTGCGTTGCATCCAGCCACACGAAATCGCCGGTTAACCTGAAATAACGCCCCGGTCGCCATGGATGGGTTAAGACTTAGGGCGTGTCTCGGAAATAACGCTCAAGCTTTGAGCCAGATGAAGATGCAAGCGAGGGAGACCTGGCGGCGAAAGTGCGATGGAGCTTTTCATAGCGTGTGGCGATGCGGTGGAAGGATTTAAGGCGAGCGAAGAGATTCTCGATGTGGTGGCGCTCAACGTAGATATGTTCGTCGAAGGCCGGTTTGATGGAGCGATTGGCTTTTGGGGGAATGACGGCGATTCCGCCACGCTGGCGGATGAAGTCGCGGATAGCATCGCTGTCGTAGCCCTTGTCCATAATAGCGTTAGCGCCAGGCTTGAGGTATCGCTGAAGCAGGGGTTTGGCTTGGTCAAAGTCGGAGACGTTGGCCCCAGTAAGAATGAATCCAAGGGGGTAGCCCAGCGCGTCGCAGGCCATGTGAATTTTCGTCGAAATGCTGGAGCGGGACCGAGCCATCGCTTGGGCGATTTGGCCGCCGGCGGGGTTGGATC
>JBILJE010000094.1:0-10010 GCA_044377395.1 Rariglobus sp.
CAACGGCCTCGGTTGGTATGAAGTGATCCACCGGGAAAAAGACGGTCCCGCCGCCGGTCTCGACGCGCTTCGCCGCATCGCCACGGTTCCCGGGGCCTGGCGCGCCCGCCTCTGGTTAGCCCGCGACCGCTTGGAACAACGCGACCTGCCCGCCGCCCTCGCCTTTTACACCGAAGCGCTCGCCTGCGCCCCGCGTCCCGTTCCCACCGACTTGCTCCAGCAAATGAGCGGCGACCTGGGCAACCAAGCGCACCTGCCCGAAATCATCCAGCTCGTGGCCCCACATTTTGAGGTCGCCTTCCACGGCCTCGCCGTGGGCAACAACCTCATCAAAGCCAGTCTCGACCTCGGCCAACTCGACACCGCACAGAGCCTTCTCGACCGGCTCTACGCCCAGCAACGCCCCGACTGGAAACATCACCTCGCTTTCTGGGATACCGAAATCGCCAAGTTCCGGGTTGATACCGCCGACTTGCCCGTCCCTGGACAGCTATCGATGACGTTGCTCTCCATTGAAGGTCCGGTGTGGATTCCCCCCGCCTCGCCCGCCGCCGAACTCTTTTCCGCCAAACCTGCCGACGCACCGATCATCGCCTTTATGGGCGGCACCGCAGACGTCGCGGCCTCCGATGGCCAAGCCCGCCTGCAACTCGCCGACGGCCCCGGTCGCCTCTCCCGCGCCCTGCCGCTTTATCTCGCCGAGCAAGTCGAGTTCACCACCCCGTGCACCACCCGCACGCTGGTGCCCTGGCTGGTCAAACCATCCTGCGGCTTCGTTCTCTCCGGTATTAGCTCGACCGACGCCGACGCTGCCGCCCACGCCCGCCAAGTCGGCTCTGGAAAACCCGCCGATTACGTCGTCGTCACCCATCTGGGCTGCCAAGCCGAACCCTGGACCCTTCAGCTGCGCTTCATCCGCACCATCGACGCGCGCTGCCTCGGTGAATTAACCACCACCACTGCGGCCACTGACCCCGGCCCGCCCGTGGTTGCGCTTGCCTCCGACCTGCGTCGGCTGCTCCTGACCGAGACCGAGAGCGCGCCTGTCACGCCGCCCGCCTACTACCGACCGGCGCCGGTCGCCCAATCCTCCACCTACCTGTTGCGCCTTGAACAACTCCTCGCCGTACGCACCGCCGGGATGGACCACGCCCGAGGCACGCTCAACGGAGAACGTGAAATCTTGGACGGCCACCTCCAGCTCTGCCTCGACCAGCCCGAAAGTGTTTCCATTCGCCTCCTCTTCGCCCACACCCTGCGCGGAATGAAAAAGGTCCGCCACGACATTCTCCCCGAGTTCCGCGCCCGCACGGACCTGCTCCACCAGGAAAAACCGTTGGCCGAACCCGCCCGGTCCCTGGTCGCCCGTATTCTCGCCGAAGCCTTCGCTGGATGACCGCCCTCGCCGCATGAAAAAGCCCGCCGCCACCAAGAAAAAGAAAGACGCTCCCCCCGCGCCGCTCCCGTCCGCCACCGCCACCCCGGACTACACCGGCCTGCTCGGCGGTGTCGGCGAACTACTGGAGACCGCCCGCCGCGCCAGCGCTCGCACCGTCAACGCATTCATGACAGCGACCTACTGGGAAATCGGCCGCCGCATCGTGGAATTTGATCAGGGCGGCAAAGAGCGCGCGACCTACGGCGACGAACTGCTCGAACGCCTGGCGGAAGACCTCTCCGCCCGATTCGGACGCGGTTTTTCCCGGCGGAACCTTCAATCGATGCGCCAGTTGTATCAGATACGCCCCGTCGATCAGATTTGGCAGACACTGTCTGCCAAATCGGCCGCCCTTGAGATTCGTTCGACACCGTCGAACAATTCACAGCCGGAGATTCGCTCAACCGTGTCCGGCCTTTCCATTCCGCACTTCGCCCTTGCCGACATTGCCCGCGCCTTTCCGCTGCCTTGGTCGCATTACGTGCTGCTCACCGGCCGTTCCCGCTCCCCGGAGGCCTTCGCCTTTTACCACACCGAGGCCCTGCGCGGCGGCTGGTCCGTGCGCCAGCTCCAACGCCAGATCGACAGCCAGTTCTACGAACGCATCGCCCTCTCCCGCAACAAATCCGCCATGCTCGCCAAAGGCGCGAAGCCTGAGCCCGGCGACACGGTGAGCGCCGACGAGGAAATCCGCCACCCCCTCGTCCTCGAATTCCTCGGCCTGCGCGACGAATACGCCGAGACTGACCTCGAAGACGCGCTCATCCGCCACCTCGAAACCTTCCTCCTCGAACTCGGTAACGACTTCGCCTTCGTCGGTCGCCAGCGCCGCCTCCGCATCGACGACGAGTGGTATCGCGTGGACCTGCTCTTTTTCCATCGCCGCCTCCGATGCCTCGTCATCTTCGACCTCAAGCTCGGCCGCTTCACCCACGCCGACGCCGGGCAGATGCACGTTTACCTCAACTACGCCCGCGAACACTGGGTGCAGCCCGGCGAAAATCCACCCGTCGGCATCATCCTATGCAGTGGCAAAAGCGAGGCTCTCGTCCGCTACGCCACCGAGGCCCTGCCGACGAAGCTGCTCGTCCGCGAATACCTCACCACCTTGCCCGACGAAAAAACCCTCGCCGCCGAGCTGGATAAAACCCGCCGCGCCCTGGAGTCTCGCTCGAAATGACCGACTGCCACCGCATGAACACAATAAGCAATCTGCCAAGCGGTTGGATAGAGACTACCTTCGGCTCGGTCGTTTCACCTGTGTCGGTCAACGACAAGAAGCTGCCAAGAAGTGAATACTTAGAATCGGGGAGGTTCCCCGTTATTGACCAAGGGCAGCAGTTTATAGGCGGCTACTCGGATGATGAAACCCGAGTCATTTCAGAAAGTTTACCCCTATTGGTATTTGGTGATCACACTCGCGCATTCAAATACCTAAATCAGCCATTCGTTCCTGGAGCAGACGGAATCAAAGTACTTAAACCCGTCGGCGTAGACCCCAAGTGGCTATATAACATCGCGCATGCACTGGAGTTGCCAGACAAGGGATACGCACGCCACTATCAGTATCTTAAGTCCGCTAAACTTCTAGTTCCGCCCCTCGCACAACAGCACCGGATCGTGGCGGAGATCGAGCAGCAATTCACGCGCTTGGACGCCGGAGTCGCCGCCTTGCGCCGGGTGCAAGCCAACCTCAAACGCTACCGCGCCGCCGTCCTCAAAGCCGCTTGTGAAGGCCGCCTCGTCCCCACCGAAGCCGAACTCGCCCGAGCTGCTGGCCGCCCCTATGAATCCGGCGAACAACTGCTCGCCCGCATCCTCAGCGAGCGCCGGAAGAACTGGCGAGGGCATGGAAAATATAAAGAACCTGCCACGCCGGATACTATAAATTTGCCGATTATCCCGAACAGTTGGACATGGGTCACATGGGAATCGGTCTTGGCTCGTGAGGACGGCGCATTCAAGCGTGGTCCATTTGGCAGTGCGCTAACCAAAGCAATCTTCGTCGAAAAGGGATTAAAGATTTACGAACAATATTGCCCGATCAACGACGACTGTTCGTTTGGCCGCTACTTCATTACGCAAGAAAAGTTTGATGAGCTCCAAGCATTCGAGGTGAAGGCAGGAGACTATTTGATCAGCTGTTCAGGTGTAACGCTTGGCCGCATTACACGTGTGCCAGAACAGTTTGATCGCGGTATCATTAACCAAGCGCTACTCAGGGTGCGAATTGAGGATAGCGTGATCGATCACAGGTATTTTATTCATCTTTTCCGGTCGGCACTTTTTCAGAAAGCGATCGCCGACAACTCAACTGGCTCTGCCATCCCGAACGTCAAAGGAGTAAGGGAATTGAAAGCAATGCTCATCCCGCTCCCACCCCTTGCCGAGCAAACTCGCATCGTCGCCGAAGTCGAACGCCGCTTGAGCGTGGTCGATAGGTTGGAATCGGTCGTAACCGCCAACCTCCAGCGCGCCACCCGCCTCCGCCAGTCCATTCTCCAGCAGGCGTTTACCGGTCGGCCCCCCGCCGCGCCCGGCTTGGACTAAACCCGGCGCAGAAAAAAATCCCTGATTCCCGTGCTTCAGTTTGCGGTCGAGTGTCCCGATCTTAACTTGACCGGTGTGATATAGTCCGCCGTTCCCGTCGCCGCCATGTCGTTTCCCTTCTCCCATCGTAAGTCCACTCAGGTGCTGAATTTTTTCGCCCTGCAGGCCGGAGGCCAACTTAACAAACTCAAGGCGCTCAAACTGGTTTATTTTGCCGACCGCTATCACCTGCGTCGTTTCGGCCGACCGATCACCGGTGACGAATACTACGCCATGACATTCGGGCCGGTGGCGTCCGGAGCCAAGGACCTGATCGAGCGCGACTCTTTTCTCAGCGACGAAGAAGTGGCTTACAGCAGTCAATTCATCGCTCCGGTGGATCGCTACACCTACCGCTCGACGGCGGAATTCGCCCCCGCCGTGCTTTCCCAGTCCGACCGCACCGCCCTGACTTGGGCCTGGGACACCTTTGGCCACCGGGACGGCTTCGAGTTGGCCGATGCCACCCATGCCTATCCGGAGTGGCAAAACCACGCCGCCACCATCGAGGGTAAGCGCGAGACCCGCGTGCCCATGTGCTACCGCGATTTCCTGCAAGATCCCGCGCCGGGCGTCGAACCCTGCCACCCGCTTGACGCTGAACAACGCGCCGCGCTGGCCGCTGGCATCCAAGAGCGTTTCGACGCCGAACGCCTACTTAGCTGAGCCAGCCGCGCCATGCCGCCGGACAAGCTGCCGCTGGAACTCAGGCTAGGGCTGCGCGCGGGAAGTGTTTTTTACTTCCACGCGCGGGAGTTATCGTCGCTTGAACCCCATTTTTTCGTGGTGCTAAACCGCGCCCCCCTGGCGGAAAAACTCGTCCTGATCACGGTCTTTACCTCCCAGGTGACCAAAGTTCGCCTACGCAACCGTGAACGCCCCGACACGGTGGTCGAGTTCGGACCGGCCGATTATCCGCCACTCAGTTGCCCGGCTGCGGTGGACGGCAATGCGCTCTTCCGTAGAAACTTAGTTGAGTTGGCCGACATCGTCCGACGCAAGCAGGTACGTTACCATCCCGACCTGCCGGCCGACTTACTGGAGCGCCTGCGCGCCGCCGTCCTCGCCAGCCCCGTGATTGATGACGAAGACAAAGACCTGATCCGCTGAGCTTCCCCCAATTGACGGTTTAAAACCTACAATCGTAGGTTTTGAACCGTCAGGGTCATGCGCTGCCGAATAACCTTGGACACCTCTGAGCAGGCTCGGCATTGAACTGGGTTATAGCCAAACCCGATTTAATGACTTCCCCCGCCCTCGTTCAAAAGCTCTGGAATTACTGCAACATCCTGCGCGATGACGGCTTGTCGTACGGCGACTACGTCGAGCAGCTCACCTTTTTGCTCTTCTTGAAAATGGCCGACGAGCAGAGTCGGCCACCGTTCTCCAAGCCCAACCCGATCCCCAAGGGGTTTGGTTGGGAGGTGCTTGTGTCGCTCGATGGTGACGCCCTCGAAACCCACTACCGCCACACCCTCGAAACCTTGGGCAAGTGCCCCGGCATGCTCGGTATCATCTTCCGCAAGGCGCAGAACAAGATCCAAGACCCGTCCAAACTCCGCCGCCTCATCGCCGATCTCATCGACAAGGAAACCTGGTCATCCCTCGACGCCGACATCAAGGGCGACGCCTACGAAGGCCTCTTGGAAAAGAACGCCGCCGATGTGAAGGGCGGTGCTGGTCAGTACTTTACACCCCGTGCCCTCATTTCTGCCATCGTCGAGGTCATGGCCCCCAAACCTGGCCAGACCATCTGCGACCCGGCCTGCGGCACGGGCGGTTTTCTGCTCTCGGCCTACGACCACCTTTCCCAATTACCCGGCCTCGACCGCGCCCAGAAAAAGGCCCTCAAAAACGGCACCTTTCACGGCATCGAGTTGGTGGACAGCGTCACCCGCCTCTGTGCGATGAACATGCTGCTGCACGGCATCGGCGGGGAATCCGACACCACCGACCTACCCGTCACCACCAAGGACGCCCTCTCCGGCAAACACGGCGAATACGATATCGTTTTGGCCAATCCGCCCTTTGGTAAAAAAAGCAGCGTCACCATCATCGGTGCCGACGGAGAGCAGTCCAAGGAGTCGCTCACCATCAACCGCGATGACTTCTGGGCGACCACGAGCAACAAACAGCTCAATTTCCTCCAGCACATTTTTACTATTCTTAAGCAGCACGGCCACGCCGCCGTGGTCTTGCCCGACAACGTTCTGTTCGAAGGCGGTGCGGGTGAAACCATCCGCCGCCAGCTCCTCCAGCAAGCCGACGTCCACACCCTCCTCCGCCTGCCCACCGGCATCTTTTACGCGCAAGGGGTGAAGGCGAACGTGCTCTTCTTCGACCGCAAACCAGCGGCTGATAAAAAGGCATGGACGGAAAAGCTCTGGATCTACGACCTGCGCACCAACCAGCATTTCACGCTCAAGGAAAACACCCTCAAACGGACGCACCTCGACGACTTTGTCGCCAGCTACAACCCCAAGAATCGTCACGATCGCAAAGAAACGGAGCGGTTCAAAGCGTTCAGCTACGACGAGTTGATCAAGCGCGACAAGGTGAACCTGGATATCTTCTGGCTAAAAGATGACGCCCTGGAAGACAGCGCCAACCTGCCTGCGCCCGGTGTAATCGCCGCCGACATCGTCGCCGATCTCGAAGCCGCCCTAGAGCAATTCGCGGCAATTGAAGAAGATCTAAAGCAATGAACCGTTCGGAAAACCCATTTCCGAGTCATAATAAACCGGCAGTGGAGCGGCTGCATCCGATTCCGGCTGCCAGTAGTCAGGAAAAAAGGGGTCAGGTCAGGAAAAAAGGGGTCAGGGCGTTACATGGATACATGAGAGTCAGATTTCACGTTTTGTCGTTGGTTTATGTATCCATGTAACGGCCTGACCCTGCCTATGCTCTTGGTTGTCGGATGCATTTGGCGTCAGACTTCTCGGCTTGGTTTATCAGTGTTCATCAGTGCCCATAAGTGTTACCAACCACAGTGACGTCGCAGGAAGTGCCGTGTTCGGGCCGAAGTGAAATCCTATCCCCGGGCGAGTTTGTGACGGGAGCGTTGTGAGAAGCGCCGTCAGCGCGGTCTTTTTTAGATTCCATCCTTTAACCGAGCCCCGTGGATTGCGGTAGCGCCGTCCGTCAGGAAAAGCCTCGCCCCCGGTGTGGGCTTTCGGGCAGGAAGGCGGGGCATGCCTTCGGCCCCGATTCAGTTCATGCGTGACGAGGAGGAATTGAGCGCCGTGCTTTTGCGCTTAAAACTCGGTGCTGCCCGGCAACGATCCGGCGTCGGCGGTCGGTCGCATTACACGGGGCCAGCGAGCGTTCTGCTCTGACCGGGGTCTAAGGGGTGGCTGTGGCAAAACCTTTCCGCTTTTTCTGGCGGGAGTACTGCCACGCCATACGTTTAACGCCACGCTACTGTGGGCGCTTTTACGCAAGCTGTTAGACGGATCGCCCTCAATAAAAACCGCCGCCGAAACCCTTCGCCTGCCGTTTTCCATGGAGGCCATTTACGGTATTCTCCGACGCTGCAAACACCGGCTCGACGCGGTTCGAAGTCTGTTATCGCGCGATTGTCGCGCACCGGTGAGCGGGCGGACCGATCCGTTCCTGCAAACCCTCGAACACCTCCGGGAAAGCTTTGCCGTGCACCCCTGCGCCATCGCCGGATATCAGCGGCATTGGCAGCGCGGGTTTCTCGGCTGAGGCGGGCCGTTTTAACCCGTTAGCGCGTCCGGATCCCGGCGCCTCGGCCCCCGCTTGCCGCCCGAATTAAGCCCGTACCCGCCGCACCGGGAAAAACCCCTCTCGGGCAACAACACGAAAACACCCTGCGTCTGGCCGCAGCGGGCCGGTTTGACTGCCGGGGCTTAGCGAAACGCTCGCGGGCCAAAACTCAAAACACACCCGATGCACAATCCCACCTCGTATCTCAAAATGCGCGTCCTTGGCGCGATCGACATGGCCGAGGGCCACTCGATCCAAGCCCGCATAAAAGCGGTCGCCCAGACCACCTTCACCGATGAAGACGGTCACTGCCGGCAGTTCACCTGGAGGACGATCCAGACCTGGTATTCCCGTTACAAAAAGCACGGTGTCACCGCGCTCCAAAACAACACCCGAACCGACAAGGGTAAGATCCGCAAAGTGGACGCGGAGGTCCTCCTGGAGGCAGTCCGCACCGTTCTGCCCAAGCTGCGTGGGGAGGCGCCCAAGCGCGCCATGTTGTACCGGCTGTGCATTGAGCAAGGACTGCTCACCCGCTCCCAGGTCGCGCCCAACACGTTTTCCCGATTGGTTAAACAATTTGAAATGCTCAGGCCCGAAGCCGACTGCGAAGGCAAACGCCGGCTCGCCTTCGCCAAGGCCCACGCCAACGACATGTGGCAGGCCGACACGCTCTACGGGCCGCACGTCACGCATGACGGTGCTAAGGTTCAAACCCGGTTAATTGCCTTCGTCGACGACGCCTCGCGGGTGTGCTGTCACGGCCAGTTTTTCTGCGCTGAAAATGTGGATACGCTCATCGAGGCGATCCGCGCCGCGTTTTACAAGCGAGGCGTGCCGCAGTCTCTCTACGTGGACAATGGCTCGATTTACTCGTCCAAGGAAATCATCCAAATCTGCGCCCGCGTCGGCTGCCTCTTGCACCACACGCCCGTGCGCGACGGCGCGGCCAAGGGCAAGGTGGAGCGTTTTTTTCGCACGACGCGCGACCAGTTTTTGTCCCGCACGCTCGACCTGTCCTCGCTGGAAACGCTCAACCGCCAGTTCATCCAGTGGGCCGAAGAAAGTTACAACGCCCAGACTCATTCCGTCC
Organism: Rariglobus sp.; assembly: GCA_044377395.1. Lineage (GTDB taxonomy): Bacteria > Verrucomicrobiota > Verrucomicrobiia > Opitutales > Opitutaceae > Rariglobus. The sequence goes on from JBILJE010000094.1 coordinate 8,850, forward strand.
TGGGGATGAGCCCGCTGGACCGTTACGCGCTCGACCGCAACCGGGTGCGTTTCCTCCCGCCCAACGAGGCCAACGACGAAATGTTTTACGTCGAGGAGGAGCGACACGTGCGCGCGGATAACACCTTTTCATTTAAAGCCGTCCGCTTCGAGGCGCCGCGCCACTTGCCCGATCGTACGATCCAAATCCGCTTCGAGCGGCGCAGTCCGGCCACCCGTGTCGTCGTTTATTACAAGGGCGAACGCATGGGCGAGGCCCGCCTGCTCAACGCGGTCGCCAACGACCGTACCCCTCCGATTAAGGAGGTACGCTCATGATCCGCGCCCACTTTGGTCTCCAGAAAAACCCCTTCGCTGCGGAGACGCTCTCGCTGCTCGCCCACCAACAGGAAATCTTCGACATCCTAAAGGTCCATGCCCAGCAGGGCGGTCTTTGCCTGGTGCTCGGCGAACCCGGCACCGGCAAAAGCGTCCTCAAAGAAGCGCTCCTCACGCACGATCCCAAACGCCTGATTACGCCTGTAGTCAACCGCACACTACACACCTATCACAACACCCTGCGCATCCTCTGCCAGGCCTTCCAGATCGAGTTCAATGGCCAAGACCACCACTGCGAACGGCTGCTCGTGCAAGAGGCGTTCCGGGTGCACCGGGCCGGCAAAATGCTCGTCCCCATCATTGATGATGCGCATCTCATGCAGGCCGACTGCCTGCGCAAGTTGCGGCTCTTATTTGAGGACTTTCCTCGGTCACACAACCTGGTGCTCATTGCCCAGCCGCCGCTCCTGCAAACGCTCGCCCTGGTCCAAAACGAAGAGATCCGCTCCCGCGTCACCTACTCGGTCATCATGCCGCGTCTCGGCCCCGAGCTGATCGAGGCGTTTATTTTGGCCGAACTCGACCGCGCCGCCCTCGGCCACAACACCTTCACCCCCGACGCGCTCGCTCTCATCGTTCGCTCCGGCGATGGCCTCCTGCGCCGCACCAAAAGCCTCTGCGTCGCCTCCTTAATCGAAGCCGTCCGTGACCAGATCCGCACCGTCGATTTAAAGCAGGTCAACCGCGTGCTCATCCAACCCCACTGGAGGAAAGACTGTGACCAACCGCTCTGATCTTAACAGTTTTAACAAAATCCCGCCCTGGACCCGTGAGCAAATCCGCG
>JBILJE010000095.1:0-9982 GCA_044377395.1 Rariglobus sp.
CATGCTCATGAGCCTGACGGGCATCGTGTTTGGCGTGGCGTTTTTCGTGATCACCCAGGCGCAGACGGCGGGGTTTGAGGCTTATTTTATCAAAACCATTCTCGGTGTTAACGGGATGGTTCGCATTGAAGACCGCATTCAGTCGACGCGCGCCCTCAACGCGGGCGAGGGCAGCAGCTTCGCCATCGCGGTGGAGGGCTCGGTCAAATACATTCCCGGGGTGCAGCACGCCAAAGCCGTTACCGATGCCCTCAAGGGTTTCCCTGAAGTGACAGCGGCTTCGCCCGTGATCCGCGGCAACGCCACGCTCATCGCCAACTTTCGCGAATACGACACCAAGCCCTACGGCATCGACCTCGACACCTTTCTTAATGTGTCCGATCTGGAGACCCAGATCATCGACGGCTCGATCAAGGCCTTTGGCGAAAGCCCGTACGCCCTGATCGTCGGTGCGCGCATTGCCAGGCGCATGAACCTTGCGGTGGGCGACTCGGTTTTGCTCGATGGGCCCGGCGAGCCGCAGCGTTACCGCGTGGCCGCCATTTTCGAGACCGGTATCGATCAGGTGGACCGGGAGCGCGTTTACCTCCACATCGCCGCGATTCGCACCCTGCTCAACAAGCCGACGGGCGCCTCGTTCATTCAGCTCAATCTGCGCGACCCTGCGCTCGCCCCTGCGCTCGCCCCGCGCATTCAGGAGGCGCTCGGCCACTCCACCATGGCGTGGCAGGAGCGCGAGAAAACCTGGCTGCAGGTGTTTAGCGTGTTGCGCATTTCCTCCGCCCTGACCATCTCGACCATCATTTTTATCTCCGGCTTGGGCATGTTTAACACCTTGGTGATGATCGTCGTCGATAAGACCCGCGAAATCGCCATCCTGCGTTCGATGGGCTACACGCGGGCCGACATCAGCCGTATTTTTATGCTGCAAGGTGGCATCGTCGTCGTGATCGGCGTGGTGCTCGGGTGCGCGGCCGCAGCCTTGGGGACTTACACCTTGTCGCATATCCCGATTCGTATCCGCGGGATTTTCGCCAGCGACCATTTCGTCGTCTTGTGGGATCCGTGGCACTACGTGGCGGCCGCAGTCATCGCCACAATCGTGGTTTTAATTGCCAGTTATTTCCCATCCCGCCGCGCCGCTCGTCTGGAACCGGGCGCGGTCATCCGGGGGAGTTCCTCATGAGCCTGCTGCGTGTCGAAAATCTTCACCGCCACCTGGGCGAGGGCGACACCCGCTGCCATGCGTTGCGCGGAGTCGGCTTCACCATCGAGGGCGGGCGCACCTACGCCATCGCCGGCCATTCCGGCTCGGGCAAAAGCACGCTGCTTTACCTCATCGGCCTGCTCGACATCCCGGACGAGGGCCGCATCTGGGTGGGCGACCGCGAGACCAGCCGGCTGACCGACGACGAGCGCACCGCCGTGCGTAATGAGCACATGGGCTTTGTCTTCCAGTTTCATTTTTTGCTCAAGGAGTTCACCGCTCTGGAAAACGTCATGTTGCCCATGCGCAAGCTCGGCCGCCTGTCCGAAGAAGCGATGCGCGCCAAGGCGTCGGACCTGCTCACCGCCGTTGGACTAGGCGACAAAACCCGCCGTCTGGGAACCCAGCTTTCTGGTGGTGAACAGCAGCGCGTGGCCATTGCGCGGGCGCTGGCCAACGACCCCGGTTTGATTCTGGCCGACGAGCCCACGGGTAATCTTGATCACACCAACGCTGACCGGGTGTTCGCGTTGCTCAGCGACATCGCTCACCAGCGCGGCCAGGCTCTGCTGATGGTGTCGCACAACCCCGATTTGGCCAACCGCTGCGACCACGTTTTTCGTATGCAGGACGGCGTGATTCTAGCTTAGCGGTTACGCTAAATTTCCGTAATTTCCATGGCCTTCCCTTTTTTCTCCAAGTCCAAGAATCCGATCGCTGAGCGCGCCCGCGACGATTCGGCCACCAAGCTGCGCCTGCGTTACGCGCCCTACTATCATGCCATGGAGGCCCAGCAGGGCACCACCGTGCGTCTGCAGGGCCGCGACATGGTCATGCTGGCGAGCAATGACTACCTCGGGCTTTCCTTCCACCCCAAGGTCATTGAGGCGTCCCGCGCCGCACTTCTTAAATGGGGCTCCAGCCCGACCGGAGCTCGCGTCTCCAATGGCTCGCGCGCTTACCACATCGAGCTCGAAGAAAAACTCGCCGCGTTTTTGGGTAAAGAAGCCTGCCACGTTCACGCCGCCGGTTATTTGTCCTGCCTATCCGGCATCGCCGCCTTTGCCCAAAAAGGCGACGTCATCCTCGCCGACAAAAACATCCACTCCTGCCTGTGGGACGGCATCCGCCTGTCGACTGCCACCGTCGAGCGTTTTTCCCATAACAGCGCCGAAGACCTGCGCGCCGTCGTCTCCAGCCTGCCTCCGGCAGTCGCCAAGATGATGGTTATCGAGGGGATTTATTCGATGGAGGGCCATATCGCCGACTTGCCCGGCCTGCTCGCGATTGCCAAGGAGTTCGCCTGTTTTAACGTGCTCGACGACGCCCATGGTTTTGGGGTGCTCGGCCGTCAGGGGCGCGGGACCTGCGACCACTTCGGGCGCACCGCCGACGTCGATATCATCTGTGGCAGCATGTCCAAGGCGCTGGCCAGCACTGGCGGCTACGTGGCCGGCGACCGTGCGCTCATCGAGTACCTACGCACGCACAGTAAGCACACGATTTTCAGCGCCTCGCTCAGCCCGTCCCAAACCGCCGCCGCCTCGGCCGCCCTCGATGTTCTCCAATCGGAACCGGAGCACCTCGAACGCCTGTGGACCAACACCCGCCGCTACACCGCGATGTTGAAAAACCTGGGCTTGGATACCTGGGGCAGCGAAACGCCCGCCGTGCCGGTGGTGATCGGTGACAAGCAGCGCGCCTACGCCTTTTGGCAGGCGTTGCTGGAGAAAAACGTGTTCACCGTCATGTCGATCGCCCCCGCCGTACCGATCGGCAAAGACCTGATTCGCACCGCCATTTCCGCCGGCCACAGCGACGAACAGATCGAGCGCATCGGCGAGGCCTTTGCCTACGCCAAGAAAAAGGCGCTCTGAGCGGACAAGCGTAGATGCCGATAGGCGCGGTTGCTCCGACGTAGCGCAGGCTTCCAGCCTGCATTTCCGTATCCGAGCAGACTGGGAAGTCTGCGCTACTTTTTCGGCCTTGGGCTGACGGTAATCCGTGGCGCGCGGCCCGCCAAAATCATCAGGCACGCCCAGGTTTTACCCAGGTTGGATTTCCATGGGTAAACCAGCGTTTTGCGCAGGTAGGTTTTGGCGAACAGCCGCGCGTCTTTCGCCACAAACTCACGCCGGATCGTGTCGCCCCAGATCGTCTTGAACCGCTCCAGATTGACGTCGTTGAAGCGCTTCCGCCCTGGGGACGCGCCTTTGTGGTGCACGATCACGCTCGCGTTGGCCACATAATGCCTCCGCCCGAGCCGGTGCATGCGCAGGCACAGATCGATGTCTTCGCAGCCGTTCACATAGGCTTCGTCAAAACCGCCAGCCGCCCAAAACGTGTCGCGGTGCGTCAGGCAACACGCCGCCGTCACCGCGCTCCAATGCGTCACGCCGGTGCGCAGCGCGGACGGAGCCCGTGCGAAATGTTGCCCGTAGTGGGCCGGCGTCAGCCACGGTGCGAACACCACGCCCAGGTGATCGTAGCGTCGGGTCGTGGGGTTGGTCTGGTGGTTGCCAATAAATCCCGCGTCCGGCGTCTGCTCCAAGGCTTCGCGCAGCGGCTCATACCAGCCAGGGGCGAGTTCGGTGTCGTTGTTTAAAAACAGCAGCCGTTCCGCCCGCGCCTCCCGCGCCGCCAGGTTGTTGTTGATCGCGAAATTCCCCTTCCGCTCGTTCAGAAAAACCCGATACGGCGATCCGAGTGTTTTTAAGAAATCACGTGTTCCGTCGGTGCTCACGTCGTCCACGATCAAGACTTCGAAGTTCACGCCGATGAGCGACTGCTCAAGGGTGGTGAGGCAGTGCTGGGTGAGGTCGAGGCGGTTAAAAACTGCCATGAGGATGCTGACCTCGGGAGGAGCCGTGTGGGTTTTGGCAGGCGTCACGTGGGAGCGAATGTGGATTCACCGAACCTGCTCGCAACCCCGAAGTGGCGTGGTGAGTGGCGGGCGCCGTCGTAGCGGCGAAGCTGCCCTCGGCAGAGCCGAACGATGAATTCTGTTGCCGCATGTTTTTGTGATGACGATTGCGGCCCTCCGCGATTGAGTCGGGCCCGATGTACCGCCAAGCCCTCCTGCTCGTGCGCCTGCTGGCCCTTTGTGGCGTGAGTGTGAACCTCGCCACGCTGTTGGCCAACCTCGCGCAATCCTTCGATGCGTTCAATCCGAGCTACGCCGGTTTCTTTGTTAAACAACAGCTCGCCCGGCCCCTGGTTGGCATCGCGCTTTCTCTGGCTATCGCCGGTTTTGCCCGCCCGCTCGCCCGCTTGCTCGCCCGTGGAACCGACGTGTAAGAGTTCGGCGTTCCGGGCTGCTCTGGTTGCCCTGATCCTGCTCGCTGGAAACCGGCTACACGCCGCCACGATGGATTCCGCTGAAGCTTGGGGCCCGATTCTCACCGTGGCGGGTCCGGCCGATGACGCTACGCTGGCCGAGGCCGAGCTCGCGCTGCGGGACACTTTTACGCTGCAAGGGGTGCAGGGCGTCGCTGCTCGACGCGCCGACGGCGGTTTTGACTGGGATGACCAAGGCCCGCGTGACGACCCGGAGTGGGCGTGGTTTTTTAACCGTCACTCTTATTTTCCCTTCATGTGGCAGGCGTATGCGCGCACCCAAGACGAGCGCTTCCCCGAGTTTATCTTCGCGACCCTCGACGATTGGATTGTGCGTCACCCCGCGCCGGGCCGGTTTTCCTTTTCCGCCGCTTGGCGTCCGCTCGAAGCCGCCCGTCGCATCATCGACAGCTGGTCGCTGGTTTATCTTAAGCTCGGCGACCATCCCCAGTTCACCGCCGAGCGTCGTGCCCGTTTCCTTGCCAGCGTCCATGCCCACGGGGAGCAGTTGCGCCACCACCATGCGCTCGCCGGCAACCACCGCATCACCGAGATGCTGGCGCTCGCCCAACTCAGCCTGGTTTTCAAAACTGACCGCGATGCCGGGGAATGGTTGAGTTACAGCCTGGCGCAGCTTGATCAAAGCTACGCCGACCAGGTTTATCCTGACGGTACGCACAAGGAGTTGTCCGCTCACTACCAACGCGTGGTAGCGTCAATCTACCAGCGCCTGCTTACGTTGCTCGATGCCGCCGGGCGTCACGATCTCGCGGATACCTGGCGGCCGCGTGTGCGCACGTTGTGGGCTTATTTGGCGGCGGCGATGAAACCTGATCATGGCAACCCGCTCAACAACGACTCCGACCAGGAAAACGTGGCTCGCCTCCTGCGCGATAACGCCCCCGACCTCGCCGAGCCGACACCCCCTGTTTCACACTGGCTGCCCTACGCAGGACAAGCGGTTTTTCGTAGTCGCGATGCGCTCAGTGGTGATGCGCTTTGGGCGTTCTTCGACGCGGGGCCGCGCGGCACCGATCACGACCATGCCGACCGCCTTCACCTGTCGCTTTCGGTGGGTACTCGCGATTTCCTCGTGGACAACGGCCGCTATACTTACGCCCCGGGCGCTTGGCGCGACTACTTCGCCGGGCCGACTGGGCACAACGTTGTCCTGTTCGATGGTCAGGGCGCCGATCAAGGGCCGAAGGCCGTCGGTGCACCCGATTCACTCGGACGGTTTTTCCGTCATCAGGATCTCGAAATCGCTTATGGCGACACGTCGTTTTCCACTGCGGAAAATGCCCGTGCTGGCGACTGGCGGCGGCTGGTGATTCATGTGCGCAATCAGGGGTGGATCGTGGTGGATCGTATCATGGCCTTCCAACCGGCCACATTGAGCACGCTCTGGCATTGGGATCCGGTTTGTGACGCGCTTCCGGCTGATTCGGTCACGGGGCAGATCATCCGCCACGGCGCGGGTTCTCTTCGACTTCAGGTTGCCACCAGCTCCTCGGGCGGCGACTGGCAAGTGGTGCGCGGGGCCAATCATCCGGTGCAGGGTTGGTCGAGCGACCGGTTCAATTTCAAGACTCCGGCCTCCTGCACACTGTATACGCAACGCGTGGCCAAGCCTGTGACCAATGTCTGGCTGATCTCGCCCAACGACGAGCGCCCGCTGGAGAACGCGCTCGACGTCGTTTTTGCACCGGACGGGCAGATGGTGATTCGCGCCCGTTACGCCAAGGCGGACGTCGAGCTGCGGCTCGATCCGGAGCACCCAGAGGGAACCTTGAGCTCACGCTCAAGGCCACGGGGTCGGTCGGGTGCCGTGTGGCCTTGAGCGTGAGCTCAAGGTGAATGCCCCGCCGTGCACTCCCGATAAAGCGCTGCCAGCCGTGCGGCGTTTTTATGCGCATCGAAATTCGCTTCCACCCAGGCTCGCGCGGCCATTTGCATCTGCGTGGCCGCACCCGCGTTCTCGTTTTCGCCATCATTGCGCAACGTCCTCAGCGCTTGCACCCAACTCGCCGGTTCATCGACGGGGCACACACGACCGGTTAACCCATCGGTGATCGCTTCGGTGGTGGCCGCCGCCGGTGAAGTGACCACCAGCACACCTGCGCTCATCGCTTCGGGGATCACGTTGGGTAACCCGTCGCGGTCGCCGTCCGCTGCCACCACGCCGGTGTGCAACAACACGTCAGCCCAAGCCAGTTGCGCGGCGATTTCCGCCTGCGGTCGGTGGCCGAGGAATGTCACCAGCTCCGCCACACCTGCGGCGCAGGTCTGGGCTTCCAGCGCGGCGCGCAACGGGCCTTCGCCGGCGATACGCGCCTCAAACGGCACACCCGCCGCCTTGAGCGCGCCGTAGATACGCAGCTGGTGGTCGAGGCCTTTTTTGGGCACGAGGCGGGCCACGCATAATAAGCGCAACGGGGTGTGGCTGCGCTCAGCACGCAGGGGTTTGAGCGGCGGCAGGGTGGTTAATCCGCGGCGGATGACGTGGATTTTCCCGTCGGGCAGACCTTTTTCCAAGAGCGTGCGTCGACCCATGTCGGTCGAGGTGTGGATCCAAAGTGCGGGCGCGAGTTTTTGGCGCAGCCAGCCGTCGCCACCGTGTTGATAAAGGTCATACGCATGACCCGCTGCGCTGTACTCATGGCCGTCGAGCCGTGAGAGCAGCCAGGCGCTTGCCGCAGGAGCGCCGCCCCAAACGGCGTGGAGGTGCGCTGGGCGGTTTTTGCGGAAGTGGGAGGCGTAGATGAGCCCGAAGCCGAGCCCGAGCAGGTTTTCAAACAAGTTGAGTGTCGACCGAGGGCGATGGATTAACACCCCGCGTAACAGCTCGCCGAGTACGCCCGGGTGTCGAACGGCCAACCATGGCAGCCACGCGGCGAGAGTGAGGAGTTTCCACTTGGAGAAACGGGTCACCGGCTGGCCATTAAACGTGCCGCCGCCGCCCCACATCGAGTAAAGCCGAAGGTTTACGCCGAGCGCCTGCAAGCCGGTCACCTCGCGCTGGAGGAACGTCTCCGTGGCTTTGGGAAACGTGGTGAAAATATAGGCTATCACGGGCGCATCGGCTGGAGGTAGCGCAGACTTCCAGTCCGCTTTGCGATCGGCTGCCCCGAGCAGACTGGAAGTCTGCGCTACTTTTTCTGCGGGCTTCACTCGTGCAGCGCGTTCGGGCGGCTCACGCCACCTGCTTGAGCACGACGCAGACGTTGGCCCCGCCGAAACCGCTGCTGTTGTTGAGCACAATGCGCGGCTGTTCGGCCAGCGTGGTGCGGGGGATTTTTATGCCTTCGCAGGCCGGATCGAGTTCGCTGATGTGGGCCGAGCCGGGAATGAATCCGCGCTTGAGCGCGAGGGCGCAGAAGCCCGCCTCCATCGCGCCCGCCAGCGATAGGCCATGGCCGGTGAGCGCCTTGGTGCTGCTCATGGCGACGCGGGCGGCGTGTTCGCCAAAAACGGTGCGAACGGCTTTGCACTCGGCGGCGTCGCCCATCGGCGTCGAGGTGCCGTGCGCGTTGATGTAGTCCACGTCGGCCGGGGTGACTCCGGTGGCGGCGAGCGCCTTGCGCATGGCGGAAATCAGGCCGGCGCCTTCAGGGTGGGGGATGGCGACATTATGACCGTCGGAAGCTTGGCCCCAGCCGAGCACTTCGGCATACGGCGTCACGCCACGGCGCAGGACTTCGGCTTCGCTTTCGAGGACGAGAACGGTGGCGCCGCCGGTGCCGACGAAACCGTCGCGGCGCTTATCGAAGGGACGCGAGGCTGTGGCGGGGTCGGGGTTGAGTGACAGCGCGCGCATCGCCGCAAACGGCAGGATCGTCTCCACGTTACCGTCTTCGGCACCGACCACGAACATGCGTTTCTGGCGTCCGAGGGCGATTTCATCGATGGCGAAACCCATCGCATGGGCCGAAGCGGCGCACGCCGAGGTAAAGCCCGTGGATGCGCCCTTGATTTTAAAATGCGCGACCAAGTTGAACTGCACCGTGCCGGCGATGCTGGCCACCACACCGAGCGGCTGGCAGCGCATCACTCCGTGTTGATTCATGCGGTTAACTTGGCGCGCCAACATGCCGGGAGAACCCGCCGAGGCGGCGTAGAGGCCGGTGTCGTCGTTGGAGACGTCCTCGGGGGCGAGTTTCGCGTCGGTGATGGCCTGTTGCATCGCGCAGGTCGCGTAGAGCGCGTTCGGGCTGAGACTGCGTAACTGGTCGCGTTTTACCGAATACGGCGCGGGGATCGTCCAGTCCTCGGGGTCTTCGGCGTCGGTTTTGAAGTCGCGCACCGGGGCGGCGACTTTGACCGGAATCGTGTCGGCAGCAAAGGCCGGGTGACTGACAAACCCGTGACGCAGCTCGCGCAGGTTTTGCTCAACGACTGCCGAGCTGTTGCCGATGCTGGTGATAAACCCTAATCCGGTGATGAAGATGCGAGGCATGGCTGGATAAGTCGTTTACCGTGGAGGTGCGAGTGAGGGCGGGGCTTCACGGTGTGCGCCAAATGCGGCGGCGGTTCAACTCACGCCGCAGGTGTGGGCACCGCAGTCGAGGGAACTGACGGCGCGGCGGTTGCGGCCACCGGTGCGGGGGCCGAAATGGGTTCGGCCGCAGGCGAAGGTACGGGCTCGGGAGCGGGAGGCGCGTCGACGATGCCGAAGGTCAGGGTGATTTCCTCGGCGCTGATGGCCTTTTCTTGTCCCACGCGAATGCTGCCGGTGTAGACGGCGAGCGGTTCTTTCACGCGTTTGGGCTTAAGCGTGAGGGTGAGCACGTCGCCGGGTTTGCAGACGCGGTGGCAACGCACGCCGTCGGTCGAGGCGAAGAATATGGTGGTAACACCCACGGCTTTACCGGGCTCTACGGCCAGACCGGCAAGCAGGTGGAGTACGCCGAGTTGGCCTAAAGCCTCCAGCATGATGGAGGCGGGCATAACCGGGTTTCCCTTAAAATGGCCGGCGAGGAAAAACTCCTGGCCGGTGATGCGGTAACTGGCGGTGGCGAGGGTCGGGCTCACGCGGGCTTCATCGAGAAATAGAAACGGCGCGGAAATCGGCATGCGATTGCGCAATTCGTCGCTGAGAATGACCTTGGCGGGCGCGGGAGGCGTGACTCCGCGGGCGCGGCAATCCACGAAAATCTTGATGTCGCCGATGGTGACCAGCCCGCGCAGCTCATCGTTCTCGATCTTGGTTTGGGTGACCTCTTCGACGAGCATGACAATTTCCATCATGGTGAGTGAATCGAGCCCGAGGTCCTCGATCACACGCAGGTCGTCGCATTCGGCCGCCAAGCGGGGGCGCAGTTCGGGTTCCACAAAGCGCTCGATGATGCCGATGATGATCGCCGGGATATGCTGGGGAGCGCCGGTCTGACCATAGGCGACGGCCGCCTCGACGGTTTTAGCCGAGCACCGACGCAGGCT
>JBILJE010000096.1:0-9960 GCA_044377395.1 Rariglobus sp.
TCTGATTCGCACCCCGCCTACACCGGCGAGAAGCGCATCGTGGACACCGCCGGCCGTGTCGAGAAGTTCACCAACAAGTTCAAGCGCGGTTCCGTCAAGGCCAAGTAAGCCCCAAGAGTCTTTGCTTTATAAGCCCGCCCTTATCGGCGGGCTTTTTTGTGCCCATTGACTGCCACCCGGGGCGGCGCAGGCGCCCCAGGCACACGGTAAGCCGCCATGCAAAATTTCTCCTCAAGATTCATCACGCTGAGCCGATCATACCAGAACCCCGCTAGAACATAGCCGACCAGTCCCAGCCTCGTCCGCCAGCCCACCGACTCATCCCCTCCCATGCCTCTAAGCCCCCTACTTCACTCCCGCCCATTTCACTTGGCCGTGATAACCCTGCTCTGCCTGACCCAGCTCAGCCTAAACGCTGGCCCCAAGGACCAGCCGCCGAAAGTCTAACGCGCCCAGGGATCCCTAGAGCTCTTGATGGCGGGCAACTCGCGATTTGAGGGCGGACGCGCGCGGCATCCCGATCAATCTGTGGCACGCCGCAAGGAGATCGCAGGCAAACAAGAGCCCTTCGCAATCATACTCACCTGCGCCGATTCACGCCTGCCTCCGGAAATTTATTTCGACCAAGGTCTCGGTGATTTATTCGTCATCCGCAACGCGGGTAATGTGCTCAACGACCATGTGATCGGCAGCATGGAGTATGCAGTCGCCCACCTTCACGTGCCCCTAATCATGGTTATCGGGCATGAGCGCTGTGGCGCGGTGGCAGCCGCAGTGGCTGGTGGCCATGCGCCAGGCCATATCGCCGACATCGTCGCCAGCATCACCCCAGCCGTGAAAGCCACTGCCGAGCAAGAAGGCGACACGGTAGACAATACCGTAATCGCCCACGCCCAGATGACCGCAGCCACCTTGCGTACCTGCGGCCCGATCATCGCCGCAGCGGTCAAGGCCGGGAAAGTCAAGGTGGTGGCCGCGCGCTACGATCTGGATTCGGGCCGCGTCGAGATTTTGCCTGAACTGGCCCCCGCTAATGCATCGTCTTCCCAAGAAGCCGATGATGCTAAGCCCGCCGCCCACGCTCCACACGGCCACTAGCATTTCGAACAATGTTTTGGCCGAGACGGCCAACACTACACCACTCGCCTCCCTGTAGGGTTGGCCGCCCCCGGCCAATTCACCACTCGCCCTCCCTGTAGCGTTGGCCGTCCCCGGCCAATTCACCACTCGCCCCACCTGTAGCGTTGGCCGTCCCCGGCCAATTCAGCACTCGCCCCACCTGTAGGGTTGGCCGTCCCCGGCCAATTCAGCTAAGAATGAAAGCGAATTGGAGTTAGCACCAAATTCCAGACGCCCGACCCGTAGTTGGGCCTGCACCGGGCCTACCGAAAACGTCGCGAAACCTAAACTGGCGGCTCAACGCCCCAACGTGTCGATCGCGTGGATGATTTCTGCAAAGCTTGGCCGTGTCGCTATTTCCGACGCCACGCACCGTGTGTGCAGCGCGGTTAACAAGTTAACGCGGTGGTCGTCGGCCTCGGTCACGCAGCGTTCAAGCAGTTCGCCCAACAAGCAGCCGAAGGCACGCACCTCGATGGCCTCAAACGCGTTTACCGCCCCCGTACCGAGCTGCTTCGGGTAAAATGACGCGGCCCCAAAGTCGCCCAGGTAACACGCGCCGCTGGAATGATAGAGCACGTTGTGCGCATAAAAATCCCCGTGCAAAACCCCGCGTGCGTGCAGGTGTTCGCCGGCACGGGCCAAACCCGCCACCAGCCCCACTATGAGAGGCAAATCGAAGCATTGGCCGTCGGGGTAAATGTCCCGCGTGCACGTCGCCAGATTGGGCGGCCCAGCCAAAGTCCGAAACTCCGGATCGATCCACGGCATCACCAAGCCGCCCGTTTCGGCGGGATGCCCCGTGAGCTCACCCACCACGCCGATCAAGTTCGGGTGATTACCCGCGGCTAAACAGGCCGCCATTTCGTCGGCGGGAAAACCGTCGCTGGTCACCGCCCCTTTAAATAATTTAACCGCCACACTGAGCCCGGCCAACGCGGTCGACGGGTGCCAGTGCCCCTTGTGAATCACCCCCGATGCGCCTTCGCCGAGCTTCTCGCCCAACTTGATATCCGCCCAGCGCACGCGCGCCACGGGCGTCCCAAGTCCACGCGGCGCCGCCGAAACGGGATTACCTCCAAAGGCCAACCAGCTCAGCCGGGGCAATTGCAGCAACCAGTCCGGCAGCGCCTCAAAGCGGTTCGCCGAAAGCCGCAGTAACTCCAGCCCCACGCAGCCCGCCATGGCGTCGGGCAAACTCGCGAGCCGATTGCCGGCGAGCATGAGTTTTTGCAGCCCGACACAGCTGCCGATTGAAGGGGGAAGCTCCACGATCTGATTATCCGTGAGGATCAACCAGCGCAAAGCGGGGGCCAGCGCGGCGCCGGGAACCGTGCGGATCCGGTTCGATTTAAACCCGACCATCTCAAGGTTCGCGCACGACGACAGCACCTCGGGCAGGTGGGTAAAGCGATTCTCGGAGCAGAACAGCACACGCAACTTACCCAGCCGCGCCAAATCATCCGGCAAGGCCGACAACGCGTTACCCGAGAGATTCAGGACCTCAAGGGAAGCGGCGAGGTCGAAGATTTCGCGGGGGAATTCCTCAAGCCCGCAGGCCAGATCGAGCCGAGTGATCCCAGCGAGCTGACCTGAACGCAACGCGGCAAGGGTATGGGGAACGGGGATCATGGAGCCGAGGGTGCGCGCATTTACAGCCAAACGAACACACTTGGGAAAAACGTAAAGCCAATGCCATGAATTCCCGCGGCCGACAGCTCACACCAACGCTACATTTCCCGACCCCGTGTAATGTTGGCCGTCCCTAAACCGGATCGACAGATGTAGAGTTGGCCGTCCCTGGCCAATTCCGCTCACCGTGAAAACAAATGAGTATCAGTGGTGAATTTATGCACCATCGTGTGGGTGTACGTCTCGCCACGGCGGAGCACCGCTGACGGGAAGTTCGTATGGTTCGGGGCATCCGGAAACCCTTCGGTTTCCAGACAAAGACCCGAGCGTTTGGCGTAGACCACAGCCCCCTTGCCCTTGACGGTGCCATCCAGGAAATTACCCGCGTAGAACTGCACTGCGGGTTGATCCGTGAACACTTCCATCACCCGGCCTGACTTGGGGTCCTCCACCCGGGCGGCGAGACGTACCCCATCGCCTTTTTTCAAGACCCAGGCGTGATCATAACCTCCACCGAACTTGAGCGCTTCGAAATCGGCATCGATCCGCTCGCCAATAACAGTGGGGCGCGTGAAATCCATGGGAGTTCCAGCGACGGGATCGATGTTGCCGGTCGGGATCAGGCCGCTGTCAGTCGGCAGGAAGCCATCGGCATTGAGTGTCAGCACATGGTCGGTGATGGACTGGGTCGGATTGCCGGAGAGATTCCAATACGTGTGGTGAACAAGGTTTATAATCGTCGAAGCATCGCACGTCGCTTTGGCTTCCCACTTGAGCTCGTTTTCATCCGTAAGGGTGTAGGTAATCTGCACCGAAAGATTTCCTGGATACCCCTCCTCGCCATCCTTGGCGGTGTAAGAGAACTCGACACCGTTTTTATCCGTGGGTTTGCCCGTCCACAGGACCTTGTCGAATCCCTTCAGCCCTCCGTGGAGGTGACAGGGTTTGCCGCCGGGCTCATTGTTGGTGTCGAGTTGGTAGTCTTTACCCTCGAGAGTAAATTTACCGTCCTTGATGCGGTTGCCGAAACGGCCCACGGAGGAACCAAAGTAACTCGTGTTCGTCAGCCAGTCGGCCAACGAGTCGTAACCGAGGGTGATATCGGCGATTTCCCCTGCTTTGTCCGGCACTTCGACGGAGACGAGAATCGCTCCGTATTCGGTGACTTTCGCCTTGAGGCCGTTTTTATTGGTGAGCGTGAAAATCTTCACCGTCTGGCCGTTCGGCAGTGCGGCATAAAGCCTCTCGTTGACTCCGGTTTTAGGTTCCATAGCGGGGCCAACTAAGTTGGTTAACAAACACATGGCCAGCGCAGACAGTGGGTTGCGGGTGCCCGCAGCTATTTCCAAGACTATCGCGCTACATTTTTGCCCCGTTACGCCGCTGCTTCATCCGAGCTTCGCCGTGGGGTGGAGCTGAAACCGTCGCGGAACCACCTCAGATATCGATGACGTCAGTGGGCTTGATCTTAGGACGAGAAGGCGGTCTAGGGGCGCTGCCGGCAGCCGGGCGCGGTTTGCCAATAAACAGGCTCACAAACATATTGGTGAGACTCACGATCAAGGCCCCGCCCATGGCATGCCAGAAGGTATCAACCGAGAAGCCGCTGACCAATTCGCCGACCAGAAGGAACAGCAACGCGTTGATAAACAACACGCCAACCCCGAGCGTGAGAACAATGAACGGAAGGCTGAAGAGCAGCAGAAGCGGCTTAAGAATGGCGTTAAACAGGCTGAGCAGGGCCACCACGGCCACCAGCGTCCCCACGGAGTCATAGTGAATCCCAGGGATAACGCGGGTGGCGAGTGTTACGCCCAAGGCGAGCACCGACCAGCGCACCAAAAGTGCTAAAAGCGGATGAGTCATCGCGCCACTTTTCCCATGCCCCCGCCACGGGCAACGAAAAATCTGCTTCCGGCCTGCACACGCCCCTCGACCTTTATGCGTCGGCTTCTAAAAACCAAAGCCATGACCAACAAGCAGCGGCTCGACCTGATCGAGAAACACATCCGCACGCACACCTACGCTGACCTGCACACGCTGGCCACGTTGTTTGGCGGATCCTTATCTACGGTGCGCCGCGCGCTCGACGAATTGGAGTCGCGCGGGGTGTTGCGCCGCCACCACGGCGGGGCGTCCTTGGTGCAAACCGATGAAGTCGCCAAGGAGTACGATTTCATCTCGCGCGATCAGCGCAATTCGGAGGAAAAATTCGCCATCGCCCGTCACATTGCCGACCAAGTCCAGCCCGGCATGACCATCATCCTGGATGGCGGCACCACGATCTTCGCGATCGCCCGGTTGCTCATCGAGAAACGCCTCCAAGTCATCACCAATTCCCTGCCCATCGCGATTTTCTTCAGCGAAATCGGTTCGATCGAGACCATTGTCACCGGCGGCAGCGTCCACAGCCGCCTCGGCGTGCTGGTGGGATCGCTCTGCGAGCAATCCCTCGATCATATCCATGCCGACATCGCCATCCTCGGCGGCGCGGGCATCACCGAGGAGGGCGTCTGGAACCACAACACCATGATGGTCGCCACTCAGCGCAAAATGATCGCCTCCTCCGAGCGCACCATCTTCGGCGTAGACAGCTCCAAATTCGGCCGCAAGGCCATGAACCTGACCGCGCCGTTTTCCGATAAATTCTCCATCGTCACCAACCACCCCCCAAGCCCCGCGATCGCCACCGCGCTCAAATCCAGCGGAGCGACCCTCTCCATCGCGCCCCCAAGGCCCTCCGCTTAAGCCGCAGCTAACGAACACCCTTAACCCGCGCGTCTTGGCCCCCGGAGGGACGACCTCCGTGTCGTCCGTGTTCGACAGGGCCGTGCTCGGCCCAGCCCACACGGAGGTGGGCACTCCCTCGATCCTACGCATCCCAGTTTGCTTTCTGCCCATCACTGCGCTTCGTCTCGGCCGTGGTTTCCTCCGCCTTCACCGCAACTCCCGCCGGCACCTCGCTAAAACCCGAATGCATCCGCCTGCGCGGCGTTCGCCAAAACAACCTCAAGGGGTTCGATCTCGATCTGCCTTTGGGCAAATACGTGGTCGTCACCGGCCTCTCCGGCGCGGGCAAAAGCTCACTCGTTTTCGACACGCTCCACGCCGAGGGCCAGCGGCGCTACGTCGAGACGTTTTCCGCCTACACGCGCCAATTCCTCGACCTGCTCGACAAACCCAAGGTCGACGTAATCGAGAACATCCGCCCCTCCATCGCCATCGAGCAAACCAACACGGTTAAAACCTCGCGTTCGACCGTCGGTACGATGACGGAATTAACCGATTTTTTCAAAGTGTGGTTCAGCCACGTCGCCACCTGCTTCGACCCCGCCACCGGCAAGCCCGTAGAAGACGACACCCCGCAAACCATCTGGGCCAAAAGCCACGCCACCGCGCCCGACGCCGCCGTGATCGTCGCCTTTAAAATCACCAAACCCGAAAAGCTCACCTGGTCGGAAATCCTGCAAAACCTCAAAAACCAGTCTTACGTCCGCGTACTCACGCCCACGCTCGACGGCGGACTTGCGGTCGCTCGCATCGACGAGCTGCTCGCCAACCCCGAAGCCCTCGCCGCCCAACTCGCCCCGACTGCGGCGCTCTACGTGGCGCAGGACCGTGTCACCCTGAATCAGGAAACCCGCGCGCGTTTCCTCGAAGCCGCCGAGCAGGCGCTGCACTTTGGCCAAGGCCAAATCTATGTCTTTTCCGCCGAGCTCGCCGCTCACAGCTCACAGCTCTTAACTCCGTCGCCGCTCGGCCACTATTCGCGCGGCCTGCACTCACCGGAAACAGGGCGGACGTTTCGGGCGGCTTCGCCCGCGCTGTTTTCATTCAACTCACCGCTCGGTGCCTGCCCGCACTGCAAAGGTTTTGGCCGCATTATCGAAATCGACTACCGCCTCGCCATTCCCGACGCGACACTCTCGATTGACGACGGCGCGATCAAATGTTGGGAAGGCGAGGTCTACGGCGCGTCCAAGGACGACCTGAAGAGCATCGCCAAACGAAAGAAAATCCCGACCAACGTCCCCTTTGGCGCGCTCACGCCCGAGCAGCGTGATTTTGTGATTAACGGCGAGCCCGGGTACGGGGAAAACGACCTCGAATGGCCGCGGGCGTGGTATGGCGTGAAAGGTTTTTTCCGCTGGCTGGAGAAGAGTACTTATAAGATGCACGTGCGCGTTTTTCTTTCGCGTTACCGCAGTTATAACCTCTGCCCGACCTGCAACGGCACGCGCCTGCAGCCCGAGTCGCTGTGCTGGCGCTGGCAGGGCAAAACCCTGCCCGAACTCTACCAGACTCCCGCAACCGAACTGCTGGCGCTGCTTCGCGAAGCTCCAAGCGCAAAGCGCGAAGCTCAAAGCGGCGCGCACAGCGCCGAGATCGCCTACGATTCGATCCGCACGCGCCTGAGTTATCTGCAACAAGTCGGCCTAGGTTACCTCACGCTCGACCGCAGCTCGAAAACCCTCTCGGGCGGCGAAGTTCAACGCGTTAATCTTACCTCGTGTTTGGGCACCTCGTTGGTCGACACGCTCTTCGTCCTCGACGAGCCGAGTGTCGGCCTGCACCCACGCGACATCGAACGGCTGATTGCGATCATCCGCACGCTCACCGATGCCGGCAACACGGTGGTGGTGGTCGAGCACGATGAAGCCATGATCCGTGCTGCCGACCACCTCATCGAAGTCGGCCCCGAACCCGGCACACGCGGCGGCCACATCGTGTTCCAAGGCGAGTTACCCGCCATGCTCAAAGACACGGCCAGCATCACCGGCCGTTACCTCTCCGGCCGCGAAACCATCGCCGCCCCCGCGACCCGCCGCAAGGTCACCCCGATTAGTCATTCCCCATCGGGCCTTGGTCATTGCGCATTGGACATTGGACATTGTGCATTGCCCCCCTCCCCCTCGCCCATTGGTCCTTGGTCATTGGACATTGGACATTCGTCCTCGTCCTCCTCCTCCTCCGCCTCCGCTCCCTGGCTCACCTTCACCGACGCCTCCAAACACAACCTGCGCAACGTCACCCTGCGCCTGCCGCTGCACCGCCTCGTCGCGCTCTCCGGGGTGTCCGGCTCGGGCAAGTCCACGCTATTGGACAACGTGATCCACCAGGGCCTGCTGGCGAAACGGCTCCAGTTAACCGACGACCCGGCCGTGATCGCCGCCATCACCGGCGACGAGCTTTTCGACGAGATTGTCCTGGTCGACCAGTCGCCGCTTTCGCGAACCCCGCGGTCCAATCCGGCGCTTTACACCGAAGCATGGGAGCTCATTCGCGATCTTTACGCCAAGGAACCCGCCGCCAAAGAAGCCGGTTTTAACAGCTCCTCGTTTTCCTTTAACAGTGGCGAAGGTCGCTGCGATCACTGCCAAGGTCTCGGCTACGAACGCGTCGAAATGCAGTTTCTGTCCGACGTATTTGTGCCCTGCCCGATCTGCGACAGCCGCCGCTTCAAACCCGAGGTCTTGGCGATCCAGTGGAACGGCCTCAGCGTGTCCGACCTGCTGGCGACGAGCGTAACCGACGCGCTGCCGCTGTTCGAAGCCCACGCGCCGATCCGCAGCCGCCTCGCCAGTCTGGAATCAGTCGGCCTCGGTTACCTCACGCTCGGGCAACCACTCAACACGCTCAGCGGCGGCGAATCCCAGCGCCTCAAACTCGTTAAATACCTCGCCGGCTTCGCTGGAGAAATCCCAGAGTCCAAATCTCAAAAAAACAAATCCACTGAGCCCAAATCGCCAAATCCCAAAAAACAGCAGACTCCCAGCTCCAAGCTCCCAGCTCCAGGCTCTCAGCTCAAAGGAGCGTTGCTCCTTTTGGACGAGCCGACCACCGGCTTGCACCGCCACGACGTCAAACGCCTGATTTCCGTGCTCCAAGCCTTGGTCGATCGCGGCCACAGCGTGGTCGTGATCGAACACAACGTGGACGTGCTTAAATCCGCCGACTGGCTGATCGAAGTCGGCCCCGAAGCGGGTACCGACGGCGGCCAGATCATTGCCGAAGGCCCGCCCGACGAAGTCGCCCACGCCCCCACGGCCACCGCCCCCTTCCTCCGCGACGCACTAGCCAGCTCAGAGCCAGGAGCTATGAGCTTGGAGCTAAGAGCTACTAGCTCCCATCTCCCATCTCCGAGCTCCAAGCTCTCAGCTCCTAGCTCTCAGCAGCTCGTCCTGACCGGCGCCCGCGAAAACAACCTCAAAAACATCTCCCTCAGCATCGCTCATCGCCAGTTAACCGTCGTCACCGGCGTGTCCGGCTCGGGCAAAAGCACCCTCGCCTTCGACATCGTTTTTGCCGAGGGCCAGCGGCGCTTCATGGAGTCCATGTCGCCCTACGCTCGCCAGTTTGTTGAGCAACTCCCCCGCCCCGCCATCGACCGGCTCACGGGTATTCCGCCGACTGTCGCCATCGAGCAGCGCATCACCCGCGGCTCGCGCAAATCCACCGTCGCCACCATCACCGAAGTCGCCCAGTACCTGCGCCTGCTCTACGCCCGCATGGGCGTGCAACACCATCCCGACACCGGCAAACCGGTCCAGCCGCTCACCCCCGGCCAGCTCAAAAAGCTCCTCGCCACCGTGCTCGCCTCGCCCAAGGCCACCAAGGCGAAGCATCTTTATTTGTGCGCCCCGCTCATCCGCGGCCGCAAAGGCCACCACCAGCCCATCGCGACATGGATCGCAGACCACGGCTACGAACTCATGCGCGCCGACGGCCGTCTCCTGCGCGTCGACACGTTTACAAAACTTGACCGCTACACCGAGCACGACGTCGAGGTGGTCGTGGCCGATCTTAAGCAGACTTCAGATGTCAGACGTCAGACGTCGGCAAAAAAGACTCTGACCTCTGAAGTCCGACCTCTGACCGCTTCCGAATCCCTCGACCGCGCACTTCAGCTCGGCAAAGGCTCCTGCTTCATCGCCCTGCCCAACGGGGAGGTGTTGTCTTGGTTTTCCACCACCCGCACCGACATCGAAACCGGCGAGTCGTTTCCCGAGCTCGATCCCAAGCAGTTTTCGCACAATTCGCCGCGCGGCTGGTGCCCAACCTGCCGTGGCCACGGACGCGTTTTCCCGTGGATGCTCGAACCGGTCGAGGAGAACGAAGCCGATCCCGCAGCACGCCTGCGCGAGTTCGGCATCGTCTCCGGCGACGACGTGGCCGACACCGGCACGCCCTGCCCCGAATGTCACGGCC
>JBILJE010000364.1:0-2862 GCA_044377395.1 Rariglobus sp.
ACTGTGGGTGGCCGGCTGGGGGGACCTCGCCGCAGCAGCGTCGTAGGCCGGAAGGGCTTCGTCCATGCGCCCGAGCGCACGCAGGCAACGGCCGAGGTTTTCCAAGGTGGCGGGATGACCTGGGCGCAGTTGCAGGGCTGCGGAAACGTGGAGGTGCGCGGCGCTGGGTTGACCGGAGGCGAGCAAGGCGGAGGCGAGGATATTGCGCGATTCGGCGAATTGGGGAACGAGGGCGACAAGGCGTTCAAGCGGGGCGACGGCTTCGCGAGCACGTTGCAAGTCGAGCAGAGTAACGCCGAGGGTGAGTGCGGTGCCGGGGTCGTTGGGGGCGAGTGCAGTGGCTTGCTCCAGATAGGCGAGGGCCTCCGGCAGGCGACCCAGGTCGCGCAGTCGGTTGGCTTCGCTGAGGAGGCGTTCGAGCGTCATACGCACAGGCAGGCAGAGGGCGAGGCCGCTGCCAATTCTAGAGATGGGCGGCAGTGCGTCGAAGGAGGGGAATGGTGATAAGATGCCAGTTTTTTTTAAGCCTATGCTTGGTACGCGTAATATTATTTAGCGTTCACGATGGGAGAATTTGGCCAGGGACGGCCAACGCTACAGGGGATCGGACGATGTGAATTTGGCCAGGGACGGCCAACGCTACAGAGCTGGGAAAATGTAGGGTTGGCCGTCTCGGCCAATTCAGCTCACCTTGAAAACGAACTAGTCTAAGTGTGCTTTTTTAGTGAATTTATATGGCTGCCCCTTAACCCAATAACGATGCGTCTTAACCCCCTCCATCAGGTATTACAGCAGGCAATCGCCCATCACCAAGCCGGCCGTTTTGCCGCCGCTTATCCCCTCTATCAACAAATTCAGCGCAAGGGGCCGGCGATGTTCGACGGCTGGCATCTGGGTGGATTGGCCGCGCTGCAATTGGGACGTTTGGACGATGCCCTGAGTCAGTTATCACGGGCTTTGGTTCTGATGCCTAAATCGGCGGTGTGCCTGTTGCGTTTGGGTGTGGTGCGGCGGATGCGTGGTGAATTGCTCCAGGCCGAGCAGATGTTGCGGCAGGCGGCAGAGCTCGATCCAAAATTGCCGGAGGCCTGGGAGCATCTAGCGGTGGTGTACGATCAAGGCGGTCGTCTGCCCGAGGCGCTGGAGGCGGCCCGCGTCGCTTTAAGACTTAAACCTGACGATCAGGCGGCGTTCAGTCGTGTTGTGCAGTTGGTCGGACGTATTCAGGGGTTGATGACGGCGCTGCCGCTTTATCAGGAGGCGACGGTGCGTTGGCCGCAGGTGGCAGACACCTGGAAGGACCTAGGCACTGTGCAGGCCTGTTTACATGAAGCCGAGGCCGCTCTGGTGTCGCTGGAACGCGCCCTTGCTATCGAGCCAACGTTTACCGCCGCCCGGCTGGGGCGGGCGCTGGCGTTGCAGGAATCCTTTAGTATTACCGAGGCGGTTGCCGAGTATGAGGCGGTCTTGCGCGCCGAGCCGGCTCACCCCGAAGCGGGAAGTGCGCGGCTGTTGTGTTTAAATTATCTGGATACGGTGTCGGCCGAAGCGTTGCGTGAGGCGCATTTTGCCTACGGGCGGGCGCAGATTGCCGGCTTGGCCACACCACCGGCAGCGCGAGGACAAGTTCCGAAGAGCGAGCGCCCGTTGCGTGTGGCGGTGGTGTCGGGGGATTTTCGCCGACATGCCGTGGCGTCGTTTTTCGAGCCGCTGTTGGCGCATCCCCGTCCCGCAGGCATTGAAGTGTGGCTGTACCATGATCACACGGTGGTCGATGAGGTCAGTGAGCGCCTGCGGGGTTTGGCGACCCAGTGGCGGCCCATCGGTGGGCTCGCGGCGGCGGCCGTGGAGGCGATACTGCGTGCCGACGCCCCGGATGTGTTGATCGATCTGGCCGGACACACGGGGTTAAATCGGCTTCCCCTGTACGCGAAGCGGATGGCCCCCGTGCAGATTTCCTACCTCGGTTATCCCAACACCACCGGCCTGACGGCGATGGACTACCGGTTAACCGATGCGTTAGCCGACCCCGTTGGACGTACCGAGTCTTTGCATACGGAGCAGCTGGTGCGCTACTCGCCCTGCGCATGGACCTACCAGCCACCGGTAGGCGCGCCACTGCCGGCCTTGCCCCCATGCGCGGGCGGGGCGCCGGTGACGTTTGGGTCTTTCAACAACCCGGCCAAGTTAAGCGGTCAAACGCTGCGGTTGTGGGCGCGTATTTTGCAGGCCGTACCGGGTTCACGCTTGTTGCTCAAGGGCCATGGCTTTGATGGTGCAGCCATGCGGGACCGTATGGCTGCACGTTTTGCCGCAGTGGGCGTTGATGCATCGCGGATCGAGATGATCGACCGCACCCGCTCCGCGCAGGCGCATCTGGAGCTCTACGCACGGGTGGATGTGGCGCTGGATCCCACGCCTTATCACGGCACCACAACGACCTGCGAGGCCCTGTGGATGGGCCGCCCGGTCGTTACTTTGGCCGGGGACGAACACCGCAGTCGCGTCGGGGTTTCGTTGCTGGCCGCCTGCGGGCACCCCGAGTGGGTGGCTGAAGCGGAAGATGACTACGTGCGCCTTGCTGTCGACTTGGCAAAGGACCCTGCGCGGCTGGTTTCCATCGGCCAAGGGCTTCGCGATGGGTTCATGGCCGGACCACTGCTTGATCATGCGGGGCAAGCGAAGCGTTTTTGGGCAGCGGTTGCAGGTTGCGCCTACGGAACCCTTTAGAGGGTCGCCAATAATTATTCAAATATCTGGCTAGTAAGCAGTAAAATTTGCAGTGGCGGATTGAATTCCGAGGTAGCTCGGTGCTTTAGCCCGCATCGGCGATTGGAAGTCGGATACGCAACAAACCTGCGG
>JBILJE010000365.1:0-2858 GCA_044377395.1 Rariglobus sp.
GAAAGCGACACCCTCTCGAAGCCCGAGCAAGAGCGCCTACTTCGCGCCTCCGGTCTGCCTATCGCCGCATTGATCGACTCCGGCGGTAACTCGATTCACGCGTGGGTCCGCGTCGAAGCAGCGACGGCGGCGGAATTCCACGAACGCCGCGAACTGTTGTGGAAAAGCGTGCCCGAGCTGCAACTCGACCCGCAGAACCGCAACCCGTCGCGGTTCTCCCGTTGTCCCGGTGGACGTCGCAACGAGGGGTTCCAACGACTGCTGGAGGTAAACGTCGGCCCGGCTTCGTTCGCCGCGTGGTCAACGGCGCAGGTCGAATGCGAGGGCCTGATTCGCGCCTCGGATTTCTGCGCCGAGGACGAACCGGATCCGCCCCAACTCATCGAGGGCATCTTGTTTCAAGGTGCGAAAATGATCATCGCCGGACCCTCCAAGAGCCGGAAGACATGGAATCTCACCGACCTGGCGATTGCTGTGTCGTTAGGTGCACCGTGGTGCGGGTTTCCCACCAAGGCCTCGACGGTCCTCTACGTGAATTTGGAAATCGCCAAGTTCAGCTACCGGAAGCGCATTCGTATGATCTGCAACGGACGGGGTTTTGAGCCCTCGTCGTTGTCTCGCTTTCACGTCTGGAACCGACGCGGCAAGGAGAATGAAATCGTCGGCCTCGCCAGCCAGCTCCGCGCCATGACCGCCCGCACCGGTGCCGATCTGCTCATCATTGATCCGATCTACAAGACCTATGGCGACCGTGAAGAGAACTCGAACACCGAGATGGCGCAGGTCTTAAACGAACTCGAAAAGCTCGCGCAGGACACCGGGGCGGCGGTCCTGATCGCGGCGCATTTCCCCAAAGGTAACCTGTCCGGCCGTGACGCCATCGACCGCATCGCCGGTGCATCGGTGTTCGGTCGCGATCCTGACTCGCTCCTCATCATGACGCCGCACGAACAGGCTGACGCATACACAGTGACGTCGGTGTTGCGTGATTTGCCCAGCCCTGACGAATTCGTGATCCAGTGGGCAGGCATGGGCTTTCGCCGCATCGGTGCCGATCCCAAGGCGATCAAGGGTAACGAGGGCGAGGCTAAGCCGCCACGCGCCATCTCGTTTGCCAGTTATCGCGGCATGTTCATCGAAATGCCCCCGCTCAAACACGACCGCGACCCCGAGCAAAGCGAAGTACTTGCCCACATCGGAGCGCTGTTGGCCGCCGCCGGTAAAGATCCTGCTTTTGCGCAAAAGGTCTTCGATAACATCCGCCAACCGGCCCGCCGCATCATAGTTTTTTCGCCAGAATCGCGCCGTTGGGTGGGTACACGGTATCGCGCAAATTCGGCCGAAAACGGAGGCCAAAAGTGAGCTTAAAAACGAGTTTTAAAAGCGCTGGAACCACCCGTTCAGAACCACCTAGAACCACTGGTTCTGAAACCGGAACCACCCCGGTCCCTAGGACCACCTGGTTCTGGCATGGTTCTACGGACCGGTCCTACCCTCTACTAAACGTAGAGGGGGAGAAGGAGACTACTCTCTCCCTTCTCCCCCGCATCTGGTGCAGGTCGTTTAAACTCCTGCACCATGCGGGACTAAAAAAACAAAAACCGCGCGCGGACATGGCGACGAATTTTACCAAAAAGAAAGTGGGGGCGTTTTGAGTTACGACGACACCAAGCGGTCACGTGATCGCGACTACACCACGCAGTACCGCGACTGGGTGGCGAAGCTCTCGGCTGATGAACGCCGCGCCCTCGCCACGCAAGGCCTGCTCGAACCCGTAGTGGACGCGATGAGGCTTGGCAAAGGTGAGGACGTTACCGCCATGCCCCTTGCTGTGCCCGCCTATGGCCCTAATCGCGACGATCTCACTCCAGCCCACGCCCACGTGCCCGCCGGCGATGGCGAGGCCGCGTGGGACGCT
The DNA here is from genome assembly GCA_044377395.1 of Rariglobus sp. Classification (GTDB taxonomy): domain Bacteria; phylum Verrucomicrobiota; class Verrucomicrobiia; order Opitutales; family Opitutaceae; genus Rariglobus. The sequence goes on from JBILJE010000365.1 coordinate 1,919, forward strand.
TTACGGCGGGTCATTGGCGAACTGATCTGCGAAGACAACGCACGGCTCTCGTTGGAGTGCTTGGCTTTGGTGACGGGAGTGGCTTTTGACGGCAGTTCGATGAGTACGATTGCCAAGCGCCACGGCCTCACTCGGGCGGCAGTCTCGAAACGCTGCGTCGCCCTGACCGATCAACTCCATTTGGGGCGCTCGCGAGCAATGCGTTCGTTGACAGCCCGAACCAATTACCAAACCGCCCAAAATCAAACCAATGAATCCCTTGAACGCTTTAACGATCGAAACACCTAACGTCCGCATCACCGCACTCGGCCTCATTTTTGAGGGCGACGTCAGCTTCGACCAATGGGCCGATCTCGGCACGCAAGCTGGGCGCTTGGTACGCACCTCGCTTTTTCTCATCGGCGACTGGTTGGCCTATGGTGAGACCCGGTGGAACGGCGGGGTACGGTTTGAATCATTGAAAACTGAAACCCGTGATCGCTACGTAATCGCCATGCAGGCCACGGGACTGGAGCTGCAAACCCTGCAAAAAGCCGCCATCGTGGCGCGGAATATCCCTCTCGACCAACGCCGCGCCGACCTCACCTTCGAGCACCACAAAGCGGTCACCCAGATCAAGGACCCTGAGGCACGCACGGAGTGGTTGGCGACCGCTGCCGAACACGGCCTCTCCACTCGGCGGCTGCGCAAATCGATCAACCTGGGTCGCATCGCACAAGCCCACGAAATGCAGACCGACCCGCTCGACAAAGGCATCAGCAACCACCTCCCCTGGCTCAACCGCCTCGGTGCTTGGTGGGGGGAGTTCGAGAGTTGCGGCTGGTTTGAGCAGGCGACCCCCGAACAAATTGAGACGCTGCTGCGGGATTTCGCCCAAGTGAAAAAGGTGATTACCCGCATCGAGACGGAGGTAGCTGCCAGCGGGAGTCGCATTCGGTAG
>JBILJE010000367.1:0-2857 GCA_044377395.1 Rariglobus sp.
CTCAGCCTCTTCCTTGAGGCGCTGGAGGGCCATCGGGTCTTTACGCAAGTCGATGCCTTGCTCAGCCTTGAAGCTGTCAACCAGCCAGTTGATCAGGGTCTCGTCCCAGTTGTCGCCGCCGAGGTGCGTGTCGCCATTGGTGGCCTTAACTTCGAACACGCCGTCGCCGATTTCGAGAACCGACACGTCGAAGGTGCCGCCACCCAAGTCGAACACGGCGATCTTCTCGTCCTTCTTCTTATCCAGACCGTAGGCGAGCGAGGCAGCGGTGGGCTCGTTGATGATGCGCAGCACTTCGAGACCGGCGATCTTACCAGCGTCCTTGGTGGCCTGGCGCTGGGCGTCGTTGAAATAAGCGGGCACGGTGACAACGGCCTGGGTGATCTTCTCACCGAGGTAGGACTCTGCGTCGGCCTTCAGCTTACCGAGGACCATGGCGGCGATCTGCTGAGGAGCGAACTGCTCGGTCTTGTCGCCGACCTGAACCTCGATGGCGGCGTCGCCGTTTTTGCCGGCGACGACCTTGTAGGGGAGATTCTTGGCCTCTTCGCTGCACTCGCTGAACTTGCGGCCGATCAGGCGTTTGGCAGAGAAAATGGTGTTCTTCGGGTTGGTGACGGCCTGGCGCTTGGCGGCTTGGCCGACGATGCGCTCACCGGTTTTGGTGAAAGCGACCACCGAGGGAGTGGTGCGTGCGCCTTCAGCGTTAGGGATAACAACAGGTTCCCCGCCTTCCATAACGGACATGCAGGAGTTAGTGGTTCCGAGATCGATTCCTAGGATATGGCTCATAGTGAACTTCGGCTAAGCAATGCACAGGCCGAAAAACCAATAAAAGACACTACCCATTATTCATCATTATCTTAAAAATAAAATACAGGATTCACGCCCCTCCTCCCAACTATAAAAATGAGTCACATTGGCGCAACTTGACACACTTCCGGTGCCCATGCGGTGGCCGTCTGGCGCAATCCCAGCGCCCTCAAAAATCCGCCTTAACACCCCAACGGCGGGCCAAGCCGACTGAGGCCATTTATTTTGGTGGTCGCCCGGGCCAATGACGTTGTGCAGAAGTCCGGGGCGACCACCCCGTGGCCGCCAAAAAAAAATTCCCGCGCGCCTAATTCCTCGGCCGCAGTCTTTACGTCCTTTTATCGCCCATGAAACGCCCGCGTCCTTTGGTTTTTCTCCTCCTCATCATGCTACTGGGTGGCAGCGGCTGGCTTGCGCTGCGTGGCCCCCGCGTTGTCGCCCCGGTCCCAACTCGCCCCATCGCCGTCGCAACTTTTGTTGCCGAAACCCGTGATGTCCCCGTGTGGCTGTCCGGCCTCGGTTCGGTCCAGGCCCACCAAACCATCACCCTACGCCCCCGCGTAAGCGGTGAACTCGCCTCGGTTAACTTCACCGAGGGTCAGGAGGTAAAGGCCGGCGACCTACTCGCCCAAATCGACCCCCGGCCCGCCCAAGCCACCCTTCAGCAGGCACTCGCCCAAAAGGCCCAGGACGAAGCCCGTCTGACCAACGACCGCCGCGAATTCGAGCGCATCCGCGGCCTCATCGCCAACCACTCCGAGAGCCAGCAACTGCTCGACCAACGCGCCGCCGCCCTCGCCCAGTCCACCGCGCAGGTGCAGGCCGCCCAGGCCGCCGTCGATAACGCCCAGCTCCAGCTCGATTTCACCACGCTGCGTGCCCCCATCGACGCACGTACCGGCGTGCGCCTCGTGGACGCCGGAAATCTACTTACCGCCAACCAACCCACTGGCATCGTGGTGCTCACCCAGACACGCCCCATCGCAGTCGTCTTCACGTTACCCCAACAAGATCTGCCTGCCGTGCGCCGCGGTCTCGCCCGCAACCCCGACTTAGCCTTGGTCGTCGAAACCCGCGCCGACTCCGCCGCCGCCCCGGCACACGGCCAACTCAAGCTCATCGACAACCAGATCGATCCCGCCACCGGCACGCTCCGGCTCAAGGCGAGCTTTGCCAACGACGACCAAGCGCTCTGGCCCGGCCAATTCGTCAACGCCCGCGTGCTCGTGGATACGTTAACAGGCGCCGTAGTCGTGCCCGCCCAAGCCGTGCAACCCGGGCTCGACGGCCCGTTTGTTTACGTCGTCAAAGCCGACGCCACGGTTGAGCCGCGCACGCTCCAACTCGGGCCCACCGTCGACGGTTTCACCGTCATCACCACCGGGCTCAAGGCAGGGGAAAAAGTCGTGCGCGAAGGCCAAAACAAACTCCAACCCGGAGCCCGAATCGAAGTTGCCAAACCCTCCGTGGTCACGACCTCCGCCTCACCGGTTAGCCGCGACACGGCCTCGCCCGCCGCTCCCACCGCCTTCACCACCCCGGCGGGCGCTGCTACTCCCGCCACCACCGCTCCAGTGCTCGCCCCATGAGCCTCTCCACTCCGTTTATCCGGCGTCCCATCGCCACCACCCTGCTCACGATTGGTATTTTCCTAGTCGGGCTGATCTCATTCCCGCTTCTGCCGGTCGCGCCGCTGCCGCAGGTTGAATTCCCCACGATCGAGGTCTCCGCCAACCTCCCCGGCGCGAGCCCCGAAACCATGGCCTCCGCCGTGGCCACACCGCTCGAAACCCAGCTGTCCCAGATCGCCGGCATCACTCAGATGTCCTCGACCAGCTCGCTCGGCTCGACCTCGATCACCCTCCAATTCGACCTCGACGTCTCGATCAACGCCGCAGCCCAGGACGTCCAATCCGCGCTCACCGCCGCCGGTGGCCAGCTCCCGCTCGACCTGCCCTCGCCGCCGACCTACCGCAAGGTTAACCCCGCTGATTCGCCCATCCTCCTGCTGAGCGTGCGCTCCGAAGTACTCCCGCTAACCACC
>JBILJE010000368.1:0-2854 GCA_044377395.1 Rariglobus sp.
GCGTTCCACGTCGGAGGCGTGCGGGGCGCGGGTGGTGCCGAACAGCGCGATCAGCGACTCGACTTGCTCCAGCGTGGTCGTTTCGTCGAGCGAGATGCCGAGGGTGGAGGCGTCGATATGGCGCAGGTTAACCTTATGCGCGAGGGCGTCGGCGTGGATCTTGGCGGCGTAAATGTTGCCCACCGTGAGGGTGTCGAACACCGACTCGGCGTTCACCGTGGCTCCGGCGGCGCGCAGGCCGGCGGCGAGCAATTCGGTTAACGCCTGCACGCGGCGGGCGATTTTCTTGAGTCCATCAGGACCGTGGTAAACCGCGTACATCGAGGCCATGACGGCGAGCAGCACCTGGGCGGTGCAGATGTTGGAGGTGGCCTTGTCGCGGCGGATGTGTTGCTCGCGCGTGCCGAGCGCCAGGCGCATGGCGGGATCGCCGTTGGAGTCCTTGGACACGCCGACCAGACGGCCGGGCATCTGGCGCTTGAAGGAATCCTTGGTGGCCAAAAACGCAGCGTGCGGGCCGCCGAACCCCATGGGCACGCCGAAACGTTGGGCCGAGCCGACGGCGACATCCGCGCCAAATTCGCCGGGCGCGCGCAGGAGGGTGAGGGCGAGCAGGTCGGTGGCGACAATGGTGAACGCACCGACGGCGTGGGCGGCGGCGAAAAACGCCTCGAAATTATGAATACTGCCGGTGGTGTCGGGGTATTGCACCAGTACGCCGAAGGTGCCGGCGGTGGGAGAAAAGCTGCGGTGATCGCCCACGATCACCTCGATGCCGAGGGGAGTGGCGCGGGTTTTAACGATGTCGATGGTCTGCGGGTGGCATTTTTCGGAGACGAAAAACGCGCGGTGGGCGGCCGTGTCGCCCTCCTTGAGGCGGTGGCACATCATCATGGCCTCGGCGGCGGCGGTGCCCTCGTCGAGCATGGAGGCGTTGGCGATTTCCATGCCGGTCAGGTCGGTGACGAGCGTCTGGTAATTGAGCAGCGCTTCGAGGCGGCCCTGGGCGATCTCGGCCTGGTAGGGCGTGTAGGCGGTGTACCAACCTGGGTTCTCCAAAATGGTGCGCTGGATCACGCCGGGCGTGTGGGTGTTGTAATAACCCATGCCGATGTGGCTGCGGTAGATGTGGTTCTGAACGGCGAGGGAGCGCAGTTCGGCGAGGGCGGCGGCTTCACCGAGGGCAGCCGGCAAGTCGAGGGCATCGCGGCGGATGTGAGGCGGCACGGTGGCGTCGACCAAGGCGTCGAGGGACGGCTGGCCGAGGTCTTTGAGCATGGCGGCCTGTTCGGCGGCATCGGGGCCGTTGTGGCGGCGGGCAAAGGAGTCGGTCGGGGCGAGCAACTCGGAGAGCATGGAGGCGGACGAAGCGGCAGCGGATGCGGGCATAAAAAAAGACGGTAGGCGCGAGCCCCTGTCCGGCAAATGGATTTTGGGGGTGGAGCAGGGTTTTCGCAGGGCTCGCAGGGAGAGCGGGGCGCGCAACGCGGAGTGCGGTTTTTTTAAACAGAGCTTCGGAGGGTATCACGGAGCCCGCTCCGACACCTCCACCGCTTTTCCCCTGCTGCTCCCTCTGGCAGGTGAAAACCCCTTAAAACTTCAGCAACTGCTTGCTTAAGAATGCAGTCTGCAACGCGCTGATTTCCTTAATCCCCTTCTGCGCGAGTGCGATCAGGCTGAGCAACTGCTCATGGGTGTAGGTGGCCTCTTCGCCGCTGCCTTGCACTTCCACAAATTTGCCCTGGCCGGTCATAACAATGTTAAAATCAACCTCGGCGCCCTTGTCTTCCACGTAGGGCAGGTCGAGCAACTCACGCCCTTCAAACAGGCCCACGCTCACAGCCGCGACGCTGTCCACCAAGGGGTTTTCGGGAATGCGTTTGGCGTCGAGTAGCGTCTGAATCGCCAGACGCGCCGCCAAATACGCCCCAGTTATAGACGCGGTGCGGGTGCCGCCATCGGCCTGAAGCACGTCGCAGTCGATCCACAGGGTATTCTCGCCCAGCTTCTTAAGATCCAAAACCGCGCGAAGGGAGCGGCCGATCATACGCTGGATTTCAACGGTGCGGCCGTCGAGTTTACCGCGGGAAATATCGCGCTGTTTCCGCTCATGCGTGCTGTAGGGTAGAAGCGAGTATTCGGCGGTAAGCCAGCCGCCGGGCACACGCTGTTGTTTCATCCAACCGGGCACCTTGGGCTCAATGGTGGCGGCGCAAATCACGCGGGTGTTACCAAACGACACGAGCACCGAGCCGGTGGCGTGCGGGGCAATGCCGGACTCGAAGGTGATGGTGCGGAGCTGATCGACCTTGCGGCCGTCGGAGCGGAGGGCGGATGACGTCATGTGGCGGTAACGGTGCGGAGCGGGTGAGCGCACCGCCACCGAAAAATCAGCCCCCGTGCGCCCAAACCAGCGAACCGCTCCTCGGGGCCCTCGGACGAGGGTTCAATCCTGGAGTGCGGCAATGGCGGTTTTGTAACTGACGGCCGCCTCTTCAATACTGGCGGCAGAACACTTCAAATTACGTAAGTGGCCATCCTTGAGTCCGTAAATCAAGCCATGAACGGTAACAACTTGGCCTCGATCCCAGGCGTCACGAACGATCGAGGTTTTACACACGTTATCGACCTGCTCGATGACGTTAAACTCACACAGACGCCCATATTGGGCGTCCTGATCGGGCAACCGGCACAGGCAGGTGTCGTGCTTTTCCTTCACGTCTTGGACGTGGCGCAGCCAGTTGTCGGACAAGCCCACTTTATCGCAACGCAGCGCCGCACGCACGCCGCTGCAACCATAGTGCCCCACCACCATGATGTGTTTAACTTTGAGCACATCGACGGCAAACTGGAT
>JBILJE010000369.1:0-2844 GCA_044377395.1 Rariglobus sp.
CGAACTTCTCGTCGTCGCGTTTGCACTCGCCGTCCGGATATTGGTAGTCCTCGCGGAAATGACCGCCGCAGCTCTCTTCACGAGTGAGAGCGTCACGGCACATGAGTTCGCCCAACTCGATGAAGTCGGCCAAGCGGCCGGCGCGCTCAAGTGCTTGGTTAAGCGTGTCACCAGAGCCGGGGACGTTCACGTTGGCCCAGAACTCCGTACGCAACTTGGCGATTTCAACGAGCGCTTTTTCAAGGCCTTCCTTGGAGCGCGACATACCACAATAGTCCCACATGAGTTTACCGAGCTTCTTGTGGTAGAAGTTAACCGGCTCGGTCCCCTTGGCATTGAGCAGGCGTTGGGTGAAATCACGAATGTAGGTCTCGGCGGCCTTGAACTCAGGCGCGTCGGCCGAAGGGCAGGAACCCGGTTTGATGCCCGCGAGGTAGTCACCAATGGTGTAAGGCACGACGAAATAACCGTCGGCCAGACCCTGCATGAGCGCGGAGGCGCCTAGGCGGTTGGCACCGTGGTCGGAGAAGTTGGCCTCGCCCAGCACGAACAGGCCGGGGAGGTTGGACATGAGGTTATAGTCCACCCACAGGCCGCCCATCGTGTAGTGCACGGCGGGGTAAATGCGCATGGGCTGCTTGTAGGCGCTCTCGTTGGTGATCTCGTGGTAAATGTCGAAGAGGTTGCCGTAACGCTCTTTCACCGCAGCCTCGCCCAACTCGAGGATTTTCTCGGCGGACGGGTTGCTGAGGTTGGCGCGACTGGCGGCCTGTTTGCCGAAACGCTGAATCGCGTCGGCAAAATCGAGGTAAACGCCCAAACCGGTCGGGCCTACGCCGCGACCTTCGTCACACATACGCTTGGCTGCGCGGGAGGATACGTCGCGGGGAGCCAAGTTACCGAAGCTCGGGTAGAGGCGCTCAAGGTAGTAATCGCGGTCCGCCTCAGCGATGTCAGCGGGGGCTTTTTTGCAGTCTTCGGCCTTCTTCGGCACCCAGATGCGGCCGTCATTGCGGAGGGACTCCGACATGAGGGTGAGCTTGGACTGGTATTCGCCGGAAACGGGAATGCAGGTCGGGTGAATTTGCGTGTAGCAGGGGTTGGCGAAGCAGGCGCCGCGCTTATAGGCGCGCCAGGTTGCGGTCACGTTGGAACCGCGGGCGTAGGTGGAAAGGTTGAACACGTTGCCGTAACCGCCGGTGCCGAGGATGACGGCGTCGGCTGCATGGCGGGTGATCTCACCGGTGACCAAGTCGCGCACGATGATGCCCTTGGCCTGGCCATCGACGACCACGAGGTCGAGCATCTCGGCGTTGACGTGGAGTTTTACCGCGCCTTGGCCGACCATCTTGGAGAGGGCGGAATAGGCGCCGAGGAGGAGCTGCTGGCCGGTTTGGCCGCGGGCGTAAAACGTGCGGGAAACCTGAGCGCCGCCGAAGGAGCGGTTGGCTAGGAGGCCGCCGTATTCGCGGGCAAAGGGAACGCCCTGAGCGACGCACTGGTCGATGATGTTAACCGAAACTTCGGCCAGACGATGAACGTTGGCCTCACGGGCGCGGTAATCGCCGCCCTTGATGGTATCGTAAAACAGGCGGTGAACGCTATCGCCGTCGTTCTGGTAGTTCTTGGCGGCATTGACGCCACCTTGAGCGGCGATGGAGTGCGCGCGACGGGGACTATCGTGGAAAACGAAGGTTTCCACCTGGTAGCCGAGCTCCGCGAGCGTGGCGGAGGCGGAGGAACCGGCGAGGCCGGCACCTACGACGATGACCTTGTACTTCCGCTTGTTGGCGGGATTGACGAGTTTGATCTCAGTCTTGTACTTGCGCCACTTGTCGGCGAGTGCGCCGGAAGGGATCTTGGAATTGAGTTGGGCCATGGCGGGTAGAGCGAAATGCGTTAAGGATTACTCGGCGGTGCAGCTGGTGCAGGACGAGGGTGGAATGACCGTGGCGGCGTGGCTGCCGGCGTGCGGCTTGTTCAGCCCGAGCCAAATGGCGCCTGGGATCGCCAAATTGCCGACAAAATAGGCGATGCAGATCAAGGTGGTAAAGCGGCGCAGGCAGCAGCACCAACGGTGGTTACGCAGGCCGAAAGTCTGGAACATCGACTCGAAACCGTGCAGCAAGTGGAACGACAGCAGGCCAGTGGCGAGGATGTAGAACCCCGAGATGATCGGGTTGCTGAAGCTGAGGAAAATCATGCTGTAAACGTCGTGCACGACGGTGCCCTTGTCGGCTAACGGGAAGCCGAACTCGCGCACGTCCTCGGTGAGCGTGTATTCGGGCAGATGGGTTTTGAAATTGGCGCTGTCGGCAGAGCCGAGCGTGAAGTGGGCGATGTGGTAAACAACGAAGGCGAGCACCACCAAGCCGGTCAGGCGCATGTAGCGCGAGGCGACGGTGGCGCGGATGTAGCCCTTGACCCCGTAGTCGAGAGCCCCACGGGCTTTCTTGTTTTCGAGCGTCAGCACGACAGCAGCCCAAATATGAACCGCGGCAGTAGCTAAGAGCCCCAGGCGCACAGCCCATAGGACCGGCCCCAATGACTGGAGGAAGTGAGCGTAACCATTGATGCGATCGGGCTCTCCAAAAATCTGGAGATTGCCGACCAAATGGCCGAACACGAATCCGACTAGGATCAGGCCGGAAACGGCCATGAGGAGTTTTCGTCCGATGGACGAAGTGAAGAAGTTACCGATAAGGCTCATCGAGTAGTTGGGTCAGGTTCAGAGTGTCGAAATACACCAACCGGCGGTTAGTTACCGACGAATGATCGCGCCACCGTTGCCAGCCCCCCTAAAGATGTAAAGGGAAGGCTCCTCCCCGCTTAGGAGAGACGACT
>JBILJE010000370.1:0-2839 GCA_044377395.1 Rariglobus sp.
CGCCTCGCGTCTTTTAGCCTCACGAAAGTAGGCTCCCGGCGCCATTTTTTCCTGCTTCATAAAAAGGCGGTTCAGCGTACTCGCCGATAGCCCTAAATAATCACACAGCGCGGGAACCGGCGCGTGGATGGCCAAATTGGTCGTTATCCACATCTTCACTTGGTCCCATTGTACGGTTTTTTCCACCTGCTGTGCCGCATGGGCGCGAGCAACCGCCACGTCCACCCAGGTGCGTAATGCACCCAATACTCGATTCGAGTTGGGCTGCGTTTGGGCGACTTCAGCGCGGCAGTTTTGATGTAGCCCTATAATCTGCGGCAATGCGGCGGGCGGCAAATTGAGTAATCGGAAGCCGCCCACCGGGGGCGCGACTTCCGCTACCTCAGGTCGATCCCGCCACACCCACACCAAAACCTCCACCGTAGCTGATTTACCATGGGTGATTCCATACAAACACTCCCGGTCAATCACACAGATTTTCGGCGCCACCACCGAGTGGAATTCCCCGTCAATCGACAGCACCAAATCCCCCCTCAAGACCACATATATATTAGTCCCAATATCATAATGCCGCGCAACGGGCGCACGGGAAAAATCCCGCTTGCCCCAGCCAAGATAAATCAGCGGGGAACCCTCCCCGCCCTCCCAGTAAGGCCGACCTGGGGGTGGCTTTATTGTGACATGGCGACGATTAGACATGTAAGCAATTTAACTCATGACGGAATCTCCTGCTATCTCAATCCACTGGTGAATCAAAATAATGCCCCTATCAAAGGATCAACCTTGCCACTGTTCCTGCTTAGCGGGCCTGGGGTGTATGCAGCAGTTCCCTTCTCTGACAGCAGCCCCCTTAACCCACACCTTAACCTTTCTGCAATTTCGCCTAACGCCTGAACCGCCACCCCCTACTCCGACGACCTTTAATTTAACGCCAAAACCCATGAATTCACCGATCAATATTTTTCTACTCAGTAATAACCTTCGCCTCGTTAACAACCCCTGCGTCAGCCCTGATTTCTGCCTCGATTGGCCCACGCTGAGCCGCAAGGCAGTGGACAACGACGGGGTAACCGCTTGGGAGCCGAGCCGATTCGCAACGGCAGCGGGTGACTGGGTTTTGATCGAAGATGCCAACACGGGTGATTGCGCGTGGCACTTACAACCACGGCCGGGCATAGTAGCCGAAAACGTATTGGCCGAAGGAGTTGCGGCGGGTGCTCGGGGTGCTTTTTTCCCTGCCACATTCGCCAATTTACTTCGCCTTAAAAACCTCGTCCAGGAGCACAATCCGGCTTCGTCAATTTTTCCAGTGGCCAGCGGCAACTTGGGTCGCGGCACACTGGGCATCGGAGCTCGTTTCACCACCCTGCACTGGCCGGCTGTGGATTGGACTATGGGAGAACTCGGCCTAGGGCTAACCGCCAATCAAAATTCGATCCCCCGTGAGCTCGTTTATGATGTGAATGAGATGCTCGCCGGTCGACTCGATACCGTGCCGTTTCCTTTCATCGGCGCCGATGTTCCAGAGGGGCACCAAGGACAAAGCGTTGAGGGCATGAGCCATGGCTGTATTTTGGCTAAATTAAAGAGTGGGTTTCATAGCCGCGGCTTGCACTGGAGCTTCAACGCCGACCACCAACCAATTGGCGGTAAATTTGACCTGCGCGAGGAGGCGCTGGTGCGGGGTTGTTTACTGGCAAGCTACATCACCTTCGATCTGTCGCCTGAACTCGCCGCGAGTGCGCCCGCTCGACTGGAAAACATCGATGCCACCGTGGTTAATCAGGTCCGGCTCCGCGTGGCTGCCGCAGGGCTCACCCCGGATGCGTCAACGCTCGGCATGTTACTCAGCCAGGTTTGGCCAGCGATGGTCAAAATGAAGCAGCGCGACACGCTTTATGCGGCCGCCCGCGCCGCTGCCTTTAGCACCGAGGTCGGTCGTACTTATCTGCGCGAGTTGTCCATCGACGAATTGCCCGGCCTGACCACCCCAGAGACAACCGCCGTGATGCTCGCGCTTTGCGAAGTACTCGGGATGAAGATTCACTTCATCGCGCCGGCCTTTGGTTTCCAGAAAAACATGCCCTACCCCGACAACGCCGCGCTGCGTGCCTTGATCGAGCGGCAATGGTCAGTTTGCCGTGCCTTTGATGTGGGTATCGGGTTCCACTCAGGCTCGGGCAAATCAGCGGAAAACTACCGCGTGATGGGCGAAGTCACGGGCAGCCGCCTGGAAATCAAAACCAGCGGGCGCTACACCTACGAAATGGGACGCGCACTTCATGCCTCCAAGAATCCCGCCGACCAAGCCCTCTGGAATGACTGGTACCGCTTCACCGTGGAGTTGGCCCTTAGCGGCGCCTATGCAGCCGATGCGACCGAGCGCCGTATGGCGCGGGTGTTTATCATGGATGCACTCGTTAATGCTGGCAGCAAAGACAACGATATGACCGTTTTTGCCAACCCTGCCGCCACTCGGGTTGCGGTTGAAGCCCTGGTGCCAAATCCGGAGCACATGTTCTGGTTTGAGTATAATTTCCTCTACGTGCTTGCCGCCGGTGGAAAGCCCAGCAAAGCGGCACTTGGTGACCATAGTTCGGCTGGCTACCAGCAGCGCGCGCGCTTTTATTCGATCAGCGACGAAGCTCGCCTGAATTACTCCAAAAACGTCGCCACCTACGTGATCTTCTTGGCCGAGCAAACTGGCTTGGTCGCCCCCAACAAATGCCAGCAGGCCCGCGACAATCTAGCAGCGCTGAAGTCCATGACTTCATTTTGCGCCCCCCGCGCCACCGCTTAAAAAAGCCCTAAAGGAAGCTGTATAAGCCAAAATACAGAT
>JBILJE010000097.1:0-9875 GCA_044377395.1 Rariglobus sp.
GGGCAAGCTGTTGCATCATATAAATCATGTTGCCCACCATCCCGAATCCGTAACCGAACTTCTCGATACTCACTAGGGTAACGATGGTGCTGTAATCTAAGCTGTGGCCGGCGGCGGCGTAGTGGCTGAGAAAAACAAACGTGAGGTGGGGGAGGTTTAAGCAGAGGCCAAGGATCCACAGTGACCGTACTAATCCCCGCTTGCCGGCAAAAGCACCGCCAAGCAGTCCGCCGGCAATGCCCGCGGCCGTGCCATAAATCGCGTCGATATCGCTGACCTGCCCGGCCGTGAGCCCGAGGCCGCCCTGCTCCGGTGCGCTTTGCATAAAAAGCGGGCCTTCCATCAGGATGAGTCCCTCGCCTAAGCGGTAGAAGAAAACGAAGGCGATCATGCCCCAGAACGCGCGCTTGTGGAAAAACGTGGTCGCGGTGCAGAGGAAGTTATTCGCGACCTGGCCTGCACTCGTTGGCCGTTTTGTGACGCTGCCTGAGGGCAAAACAAGGAGGTGATAAAACGCCAAAATGCCCATCATGGCGGCGCAGGTCAGCATGACGTTGCGCCACATCACCTGATCGGACCAACCGTGCGCGTCTTTCAATGCGAACAGCGCGGAAATGAGCAGTCCCGTGGCGATTACTTTGCCTAAAACCCAGAACGTCCCTTGCAGGCCCGCGAACTTGGATTGGTTGGTTTTATCAACCGAGGATAGGTACAGGCCGTCGGCGCAAATGTCCTGCGTCGATGAGGCAAAGGCGGCGACCCACAGCAGGGCGATGCTGATTTGAAAAAATCCAGGTGATGTCAGGCTCATCGCGATGGCGCCGAAGAGTAGGCCGCAGAGCATCTCCATCGAGAGCACGAAGAATTTTTTCGTGCGATACATGTCGAGAAAGGCCGCCCAAAGTGGCTTTAGCGACCAGGCGATGCCGATGCTGCCCACCGCGACGGTGATCTGGCTGTCGGGAAATCCGAGCGACTTGTACATGCGAACGGCCGTGCCGTTGATCACATTGTAGGGGATGCCCATCGCGAAGTAGAGCGATGGAATCCACAGAAATAAACGCAGCGAGGGGGTGAGCTTGGAGGACATGCGGGAGTGATTGGATGGCATGGGGGGTGGGCTGCCGGAGTGGGGGGTGGGCTGCCGGAGTGGGGGGCTTACGGGCATTCAGCTGCCACCGTTAAAAGCATTCGAGTCGGACGCTCTTTCGCTGCTGGGTTATTGCTTTAAAGTTAAATTGCAAGTTTATTTTTAATTTTTTATTTAACTGCGATAGTGGGGCATTAAATTTTATAAAATACTGAACTGTAAGTGTTAATGAATGATTTTAGCCCGTTGTACTATAATGAGAAATCGGTGCCGCTTCTTTTTTTTGGGGATTGAAGCCATGTTATTCGAGTGAAACTGAGAAAGTCAGATCACGCGAAATTCCCCGCTTCATCTCTACATCTTCTACGCTAAATGAAATCACCCACACGCGCTTCTGCCGCCTCCATCCTGTTACTCGCCATGGCGTCCAACCCGCTGGCGCAGGCCGCCACGCATGTCACCACCTCCACAACCGGCACCAACACTTGGAGCACGGGCACCGGCTGGGACTCCGCGCCCGTTAGCGGGATCGACACCGCACTTGTCTTCGGCAATGGCACGGCCTTGGCGGCATCGGCTGCGGTCGTTTCAAACAACAACGTCGCCGGGGTGTTTAAGCTGAACAGCCTGAACATGACCTACGCAGGTCCTGCCAGCGGTACGGCTCCGACGGTTACGCTCACAGGCAACCAGCTTGAGTTCATCAACAGCACGGGGGCCGTGGCCCCGAGCCTCGTCTTCAACACGGCCGGCACGGTGAAGCCCAACGCGAGCATCAATAACAATATCCTCTTCACCAACACGACCGCAATCACCACGACCACGGATGGCGCTCTCTTGGGAACTCTTTCCGGTGCGGGCAGTTTCAATAAAGCGGGTGCAGGCATACTTAAGATTCAGAACAACAGCACGAGTTTTGCGGGCAATGTCGGCGTGAGTGCCGGTACGCTGGCGGTTGGTTTCAACGGTGGTTTCGGCAACCTCGGCACCGGCACTGTTACGCTCAGTGGTGCGGGCAACTTCAGTGTGATCCGCGCATCCAACAACTTCACTCTGGATAACACCATCACCGGTTCGTCCACCGGGTCTGTTAGTTTCCAGGGCAACAGTGGCTTCATCCTGACAATTGGGAAGGCCAACACCTATACTGCGGCCACCAACATTAGTGCGTTTGCTACCGGCGCGGTCGGTACGGTCAGGCTTGGCGTTAACAACGGCTTGTCCACCAGCACCGCCTTGACCATCGGCAACATCGGAACGTCCGTCCAAACCTTCGATCTTGCCGGTTTCGACCAAACTATCGGCTCTCTGGCCACGTCGGGCGGCGGCTCCACGACCAACTCCATCGTCACCAACTCCGGTACCGCCAAGACGCTGACGATCTCCAACGGCACCGGCTCCACTACCTTCGCCGGCCTGATTTCCGGTGACGTTGCCCTGACCAAGTCTGATGCTAGCACGCAGATCCTCTCGGGCACTAACACCTACTCGGGCGTTACAACCGTCAACGGAGGCACCCTTGCCACAAGCACGACGGGATCGTTCGGATCGAGCAATATCACGGTGGGAACGGCATCCCTGAACTTGGGCAACAACACTTCCATTGCCGATACCGCCTCGCTTTTCTTATCGAGCACTTCTACCCTGAACCTTGGGTTTGCCAGCGGATTCGAAACCATCAGCGGTCTCTTCATCGCCGGCAACGCGGTATCCTCCGGCACCTATACGGCCGCCCAGCTCGGCCTTCTGGGCTTAGGCGGCACGTTCACCGGCGCTGGTAGCCTGCAGGTCACTTCCGCCATCCCCGAGCCGTCCACCTATGCCGCGCTGGCCGGTATGGGCATTTTGGGCTTCGCCCTCCTCCGCCGTCGTTCGCGGGCTTGATTGCAGGGCATTCAGTAAACTACATTAACCACGTTCGGCGGCACCCGCCGAGCGTGTTCTCCCTCAAACCCCAAAATCAACTTCCCATGCGTATACTCAGCACCTGCCTGTTCACTGGTTTTTGCCTCACTGCTTCGCTCTCTGCTCAAAATCTGCTCACCAATGCAGGCTTCGAGCGCGGCATGATTAACTGGGTTACCTTCATCCCTGCTGAAAGCGTGGCACAGGCGCCCGTTCTGGAAATCGCTAAAGGCAGCGCTCATACCGGTACTTCTGCCTTGCGGCTCACGAGCACAACGTCCTCACGTTTTGCCATCGGTAATTATCCGTGGATGCCAGTCGTTACCGGGGAGCGTTTTCGTGTGTCGGCCTGGTATCGCATCGAACCCGGTGCCGTCGCCAAAGCAACCCTACCCGGGTTCGTTATGCGCATAAATTTCAAGCAAGATGACGCCCCTGCTGGCACCCCGACCAAGCACCTTTATGCGGGCCCGTCTGGCGCGATCTCCAGTGGCGTTGGTCCTCAATTGGTCCGGCCTGCGCTACCAACCGAATGGACCCTCATCGAGGCCATTGTAGAAGTTCCGGCGAACACCAACATCATGTCAGTTAACTTCTTTTCTTGGGGCCTGACGGGTGCGGTGTTGGTGGACGACGCCTTTATTGAAAAGGTTGCCGCAGACGTCGCCCCGACCGTGTTGTCTGGATCCCACTAAAACTGACTTGGAGTAGCTTCCCTTCATCACCGCTAGGTGGTTGTGCCCCCCCCGTGCGGAATCTCAGTGGAGCGCTGGGGACGAAAACGCCGGGGGGAAGTAAACTACATGCCCGTCCGCGATGCCGATAAAATCGCGCGGACGGACGGGGGGGGGGGCACGTAATCCAGCCCCGAGTCGGCAGGTTTTTGCTTCTACCTGTTCAGTGATATGGACCGCCACGCGCTGAGCCCGGCCGAAATCGAACCCGTGCCGGTGAGCTAACGCGTTCCGCCTTTTGCTCCCGTCTCGTTGCGCATGCTTCAAATTTTCCCCTCACCTAAATTATGACCCCACGCCTCGCTCAGTTTGCCCTGATGTTTGCACCCCTGGTCGCGCTTGTTTCGGCTGCCGACCACCCACTCGCCAATGCCGTGCCGGCCCAAGCGGAGGTTGCCCAGTTGTTCATCGATGACATGAGCATCCCCAACGCCATTCGGCCGGTGAACATTGACTACAATTGGACGTTTAAACCCCGTGTGGGCGACGGAAATATCATGCCTAAGGGGTTTACTCACAGTATTATGTGGGGGCAAATCTATGCCGGTCGCCCGGGTAATCCAGCGCGCAACGTACGGGTTCAAATCCGCGACTGCGCCCAGTGGGTTTTGAGCCGTAAGACCGGCCAATGGCGGCTGCTCCAGCATTCGGTTACGCCCGATGGCGCGGCGTTTGCCGAAAACTTCAAGGAAAACGTCCACGTTCCGGCCATGTCCGTCATCGAGCCCGACGGGTCAATGGCTGTGAACCTCCAAGATGGCTACACCTTCCACTTCTGGCCAAAGACTGGGCGCTCTGCCGTTGACCCATCTGATATCGCCGGTGTGGCATCGGTGTTTTTCGCCCGCCTCGTGGTGGCTGACAAGGCGCTGCCTGACGATCGCGACCAAGCGGTGATAATCGCCTCCGGCGGTGGCGATTATTGGCGCAGCGCCGACGCGAAATGGAAAGCGGATTTTAGCAATGGTCACGACTGGGGCATGGGGCGTTTCAAGCGTCTGACCAACGACTGGCAGGTCATCACCGCCTGCACTTACGGCGAAGAAATCACCCACGTTAAGTGGACCGCAACAGCCAAGGCGGAGCTGCCAGCGGATTTTGCGCCTATGATCAGCGCTGAGACTCTGCGTGCTACTCCGCCTCCCTTACGTGACTTATTGGGGTTAAAATAAGATCAGCTTGGGGCTTGATCACGATCTGTACGTTTATCCATGCCCGACGCATTATTAATGGCCCCGAATGCGTTGATCTCCTGGCCCATCGTGCTTCGCCTTCGGATCGCAGTCGCTGGTTCAGGTAACGTCGAACCTAGGTGCGGCGGAGTATTTCATCGACTGCCATGCCGCCGGTCGGCCGATTCAAGACGGCAGCGTTGACCACCCGTGGAGCGACCGCGCTTCCGACCGAGCTCGTCTTGGACCCTTCGCCCAGCCCTTTTCTGCGCTGCAAGCCCCCCAAACCACCCCCCTGCCATGATACCCCCATGTCTCCGTCCGCGCTTTCTTTTCCTCTTCGCAGTGGTGCTGATCGGTGGCCTGCCGGGTCGCGCAGCCATCACCGTCGCGCCCGAAACGGAACTCGGCCGGCTGGAACAACTACGCGGGGTGCATCCGCGCCTGTTTCTGGAATCTGCGCAGGTGCGCCGGCTCCAAACGATGCGTGAGGGCGTACTCGCCGCCGAGTGGCGCCAGCTGTTGGACGGGGCGAACGCTGCCGCGGCGATGAAACCGCCGGTTTACAAGTCGGACCCCACTCAGCAGGCCGAGCACGCATGGCGGCGCGAAGACGGCAACGCTCTCGCCACCCTTTCCTTTGCCTGGCTGGTGACCCGCGACCGTCTTTACCTTACGCAGGCCTCCGCTTGGGCCCGCGCCATAGCCTCGCAGCCGGTCTGGGGCCTAGACAGCAAAACCGGCAAGCCGATCGAAACCGGGCTGGTTTACGGGCATCTGCTGCTGGGCTTATCGATGTTTTACGACTACGCCTACGCAGATATGGACGCCGACACCCGTGTGGTGGTGCGCGATACAATCCGCTCCCATGCAGCTAGCGCCGCTCGCCGGTTACGCGCCGGAACTTGGAACGTCCCCGGCCATGCACTTCAATCCAACCACACTTGGGTTTACGCCACGGGCGTGATGGCATCCGGACTAGCCCTTCTCGATGAGGAGCCGGACGCCGCCGAGTGGATTGGCCTGCCCTTGGCAATCCTGCGGGAGAGCGACTCGATGCTCTCGCCGGATGGAGCCTCTCAGGAGGGGTATGGTTACTACCAATACGGCATGGAATACCTCCTCAAGTTAATCACTCTGGCCGAACCCCTCGGCTTCACTGAGGGCAAATCAGCGTGGTGGACCCACACCGGCAACTACGCGCTCGCCATGCTTACCCCGCGCAACGCTTGGACCAAAGCCGCCTGCCAAGTGGATTTTTCCGACGCGAGTCGCTCCACCTGGTATGGCCCCGATCACCTGCTCCGCTGGCTGGCACGCCGCAATCGCAATGGCGTCTCCCAATGGTTGGCCGACACCCTCGTCAAGGCTGATGTCGGTACACCGGTTTCACCCTGGCTGTCCTTGCTCTGGAAAGACCCGACGGTGAAGCCCAGTTCGCCAGAGCGCACCCCGACGCTGCTTTATTTTAAGAACATGGGCATCGTCTCGGCTCGCAGTGATTGGTCGGGGAACGAGGCGCTGGTGGTCTTTAAGTCCGGTAATCCCATCGGCGACGACGCCGTGCGCAATCACAGTCCAAAGCTTCATCAAGGTGAGTATTACCACATCCACCGAGATTCGAATCACTTTTGCCTGTTTGGCGGCGGGCAATGGCTGATTCGTAATGCCGGCTACGGACTGTGGGATACCCGGTTCCACAACACGCTCACGGTGGATGGCCGCGGGCAAAAGGGCGACCGAAACCCTGCGGTGGCCGATGAGTGGCCGATCACCGAGCAATCTCGCTTCCCCTTCATGGTCTCCGTCGAATCCACCCCGCAGGTGGATCGTATGACGGGTGACGCCACCGCCGCCTACGCCGATGACTCCGGCCTGCTCACCTATCAACGCGAACTTATCTTCATCAAGCCCGATGTGCTGGTCGTGGTGGACCGGGTGGCTGCTAATTCACCGCGTGATTTAGCGATTCGTTTTTGGCCCGAAGCGACTGCTGCACGCCAACCTGACGGCTCGTATTTAAGCCAAGTGGGTGGCACCCAGCTGCGCATCGATCCACTCTCCATAGACGGCGGTGTACTCTCGGCCGCCGCTTTGCCGGTCACTAGCCGCAATGCCAGCAGCCCCACGCTGCGTCCCGCTTGGAGTCTGACCAAAAAGACCGCCACTTGGTCCACCGTTACTGCGCTAAGTTGGTCTGTCTCCGGCAAGACTCCTCGTAGAATCAAACTGGAGAAATCCGGCACCAGCGCGCTGCTTCGCATCGGCGGCCAAACGGTGCCGCTAAATCTTTCCGTGCCTACCGCCACTCTCGTTAACTCCCAGTAATACCTAAAATGAAACCACCTCGCGCTCTGCGCCACCTCTCACTCTGTATCGTCTTAACCGCCGTCGTGCTTCTGCCCGGCACGGCGCAGGCCCAACTCGCCGTCCCTGAGACGCGCATCCTGCCCTCCGAGCTGGCGGCGTCCCCCTTGAAGGTGACTCCTGACCGCGCGGATTGGACCTATTTGCGTGGCGCCGCAGCCAACTTTCGCATCACCCTGGACCTTTCGCCTTATCCTGCGGAGGGCGTCACTATTCGCTATAAACTCGGCCCCGAGATGCTCGAGGGGGCTGAAAAAACCGCGGTTGTGCCAGCCGGCGGTCTTGTTCTCCCGGTTACGGCCCCGTCCGAGCCAGGTTTTGTGCGATGCAGCGTTACCGCCATGCTCGAGGGCAAGCCCGTCACCGCATTGGCGACCATTGGCTATGCTCCCGAGTTGATTAAACCCACCCAGACTGAGCCAGCCGATTTCGACGCCTTCTGGGCGAAGCAAAAAGCTGCTTTGGCCAAGATCGAACCCGACTACCGTCTCGAACCTGCGCCCGATCAATCCTCCGCCACGGTTGAGGCGTTTTATTTTAGTTTTCAAAATGTCGGCGGCTGGTCAGGGCCGAGCCGGATCTACGGCGTGCTCTGCGTTCCGCGTCGCGCAGGCAAATTTCCAGCGGTTCTGAGTGTGCCGGGAGCCGGTGTTCGTCCCTACAGTGGGAATCGAGGCATGGCCGAAAAGGGCGTGATCACGCTGCAAATCGGTATCCACGGTATTCCGGTCAATATGCAAAAGGAGGTCTACGACAGTCTGGGACGCGGTGCCTTGGATAACTATAATCGGTTCAATTTGGATAACCGTGATGCCTACTTCTATCGGCGCGTTTACCTCGGCTGCCTGCGTGCCGCCGACTACCTCACCACCCATCCGAAATGGGACGGTAAAAACCTCGTCGTCATGGGCGGCAGTCAAGGCGGCCAGCTTGCCATCATGACCGCCGCGCTTGAGCCACGTGTGACCGCGCTCGCGTCCAGTTATCCTGCCTATAGCGACGTTACCGGCTACCTCCATGGCCGTGCGGGCGGTTGGCCGGGCCTCTTTCGTCCCACTGCCTCCGGTGGCGTCAACGATACTCCGGTAGAACCCAAGAAGCTCACCACCCAGTATTATGACACCTTGAATTTCGCCCGCCGTATTCGCGTACCAGGGATGTATTTCCAAGGCTACAACGATGTCGTCTGCCCGCCGACCTCGGTGTTTGCCGTGTATAACCTCATCACTGCGCCCAAGAAGCTTCTGTTGGCGCTGGAGCAAGGGCACGCCACTTCACCGACGCAACACGCGCCCATCAATGAGTGGGTTTACGAGCGTATTGGCCTGCAGTGATCCAGCGGATCTACCCTTTCTCATCATCCCGATAAAGACTTGGCGCCAGTTCGGGCGCACCGCATCAGCAAACAGACCTCCAAATATCCGTTAAACCGAGAAAAAGCATTAGAACCATCGATTGCGCGGAATGCACAGATTACCAAGGAATTAATAAATCCTCATGCATACCACAGGGGCGAGTTACATTCTGAAGCGTAACAGTGCACAAGTTGTTTAATCCGCGCAATCTGTGTAATCCGTGGTTGAATTCAACTGCCGGATTTAGGCTAATCCGTGTTAGCCGCTCCGGCACGAGTCATCGACTCACTCACTCAGGCGCCAATCGACCATTTCCACCTGGAGTAATTTACGGTCATTAAAATGATTCCAGGCTAACTCTACGGCGAAATCCAGCGGCACTCCGGTCGGGGGGAGGCGATTGGCCATCTTCCATGCGACTCCGAAAAGCCGCCGGCCGCGTGAATCTTCGAAACTAAAGCGGAAGTGCGATAGTTTGAAAACCTCGGGGCGTGAACGTAGCACCACCCCGCGTACGCCAAAAATAGGCTCGGGGTTTCCTTGGCCAAAGGGCTGCATGGCTTCGAGTTCGTCCATGAAGGTGTCGCGGATCTGATCGGGCGTGAGCCACGCCGAGAGGTGCAGAACCGGCTCAATCAAATCGCTGCCCGCCGCCAGGCGCACCGCATCTGCAAACCGTTTACGGAACGTTTCCAGGTGAATTTTCTTTAAGGAAACGCCCACCGCCATCGGGTGCCCGCCCCAACTGTTGAGCTCCTCGCAGCACGCGCCCAGCACTTCAACCAGGTTAACCCCGTTGACGCTCCGTCCGGAGCCTTTGGCGAACTCGCCCTCGTTGCCGAGCACCACGCATGGGCGGTTGTATTTGCGGCTGACGCGCCCCGCGACAATACCCACCACACCGGGGTGCCAGTTCTCGCCGAATAAAACGATCCCGGGCCAATCCGCGAAATCACGTTCGATCATGCGCTCGGCCTCTTCCGTGATGTGGCGCTCAATTTCCTGGCGCTCACGGTTAAACAAATCGAGCTGCTGCGCCGTCTCGTCGCAAAACTGCTCGTCGTCACTCAGCATGAGCTCAACCGAGAGTGCCGCGTCGGCCAAACGTCCACTGGCGTTGATGCGCGGTCCCAAGCGGAAGGAAATGTCCACGGGGTTGATTCCGTGGTCGGGGCGCACACCGGCGATTTGCATGAGCGCACGCACACCCGGGCGCTCGCAGGCTTGAAGGATGCGCAGGCCAAAGCGGGCT
>JBILJE010000372.1:0-2830 GCA_044377395.1 Rariglobus sp.
GCTGCCCTCATAGGACTTTTCGGCAATCATGGCAAAAAGGTGGAGATCGCCTGCGGTGATGATGTGGCCGGTCTCTTCGGCCGTTTCACGAACGGCACATTCAAAGGGCGATTCGCCCGTTGCCGTTTCTAATTTACCGCCAATTGGGCTCCATGCGCCCTGGTTGGGCGCTTTCGTCCGTAAAAGAAGCAGGTGTTCGCTTTGCTCGTTTTGGATAAAAACAAGCACGGCGATTTTGTGGGAGAAGGGCGTAGGCATGCGGAGGTCGGGTGGAAAGTTTATGAAAAATGAATAAAATCGTGTGCTGATGGGGATTTTCAACGTGACAGAAGCCTTCGGCTCCACAATGTCTGCAATTTCTTACCCCCCTTACTCAACATGAAACCCCTTGCATGTCGTGCCTTAGTCCGTGTCGTTGTCATCGCTTTGGCCTCTCTGGTCTCGGCCGTTGCCCAGCCTGTGGCCCCGGCCCCGAACGCGCCATCGCCCATCGAAGTCGCCACCGTTCGGTTTAACTCTGTACGTGCGGATGCCGGTACTTGGTATGTGACCGAGGTTGAGCTGCAACCTCGGGGTGGTGAGGGCGTTAAAAACCGCAATTTCATTAACCGCGTTAAGGTCACGTTGAACCTCGGGGTGTTCAGTGTGATGGCACCCGCAGGTTCCAAGGTGCCTGATACTTACTACCGCGCTTCGGCCGAAGCGGTCGCCGTTGAGGCTACCGGCAGCCGGTCAATTTACCGCTTTTACCTGCCGCCCGAGATCGTGAAACGCGACCAAATCAACGGCGACCTTAAGTTTTACTTGGTTGAGGTGTTTGTTGACGGCAAAGCATTGCCCTTGGGCAAGAATAACTTTCCCGTGTCCACGCTTTCTTCAGCCGCGATCCTCGAAAGCTTCCGCGGCAAGGTGTCCGGTAGCGCGGGTGCCAACGACGGCATCCTGCTTCCCCAATACCTGACTCCGTTTGCCAATGGCGGTTCGCCCCCAGCGCCCACCTTTATTCGTATCGAGCCCGCGCGCTAATCACATCGGCTTAAATTTCCTCTTACGGGATTAAGCTCAGCCCAGAATTCGACATTTACCACCCCCTATGACTTCCCCCCGAGTTCTTGCTGTTGACAGCGGTGCCGGCCACGTCGCTTGCGGTATTTTTAATACCGCCAAACCCGGCCGGCTAGTACTCGAACAGTTTGCCATTGAGGCTTTCACCTCCGACGTTGCGCTCGAGTCGCAATGGCCCGCGCTCGTTGGACAGTCCTTGGCCGCCGCCGCCAAGCGTACAGGTGCGGCCGGTTCGTCCGTCCTGTCGGTTCCTGGCCACCTGACGTTAACCAAATTCGTCAAAACGCCGGCTATTGATAAGACCAAGCGCGCCCAGGTCATTCAATTTGAAGCCCAACAAGGTATCCCTTACCCCTTAGCCGAGGTGGTCTGGGATTATCAGGTCGTCAGCGACGATGGTCTCGATCTTGAGGTCATGTTGGCCGTCGTAAAGCTGGATGTCACTGAGGCGCTGTGTGAAGCGGTCCGTGAGGAAGGGCTCTCCGCTGTTGCGATAACGCCTTCGACCTTGGCGCTATATCGCGCTTTTAAGTACAACTATCCTGATGTTACCGGCACCACGCTGCTCATCAATATCGGTGCGCGTTCCGCCAATTTACTCTTCATCGATGGCAATCGCTTCTTTGTCCGCACCATCCCTTTAGCAGGTAATAGCGTCACCCAGACCATCGCCGATGAGCTCAAGCAAGACTTCGCTCAAGCCGAAAACCTGAAACTTCAAGTTTTGGGCGGTAACAGCGATTTACCTCCCACGTCACCGGCTCGTGCTGCCGTCATGACCGCAGCCAATTCCTTTATTGGCCGCCTTCACCTCGAAATCACCCGCTCCACGGTCAATTATCGCCGTCAAAGCGGTGCTGAGCAGCCGGCGGTTATTTATATCACCGGCGGCGGTGCCCTGCTTCCGTCAATCGAGGTGACGCTGGCGGAAAAGCTTAAGACACGCGTTGAGATCTTTGACGCGCTGCGCAACGTCGATGTCGCCCCTGCGGCCGTTGGCGCCCGTAATGCGTCGGCTCAGCTGGCCGATCTGGTCGGCCTAGCGATCCCCGCCGGTAATGACGAAAAGGCGTTCACGCTCTTGCCCCCAGCTATCAGTGCAGTGCTGGCCTTCCGTAAACAGCAGCCCTTCTTCCTTGCCGCAGCGGTTCTTTTGTTGGCTGGCCTAGTGTTGCCGATCGTTCATTTTAACGACCGCGTTAATACTGCCAAAAAACAAACGATCGAAATCGAGGCCAAGCTTAACCCCCTGCGTGCGCTCAAAGCGGATCAGGACGCCGATCTCCAGCGCATCGAGTCGATACGCAAGGAAATCACGGCCATTCAAAGCCTGGTGGAATCCAAATCCAATTGGATTAACTTCTTCACCGATCTCCAGCAGCGTCTGGTCAAGGTTGAGGATGTTTGGCTGGAAAAACTCCAAGTGCTCCGTGCTTCGTCCGACCAGCCGGTTGCCGCCGTCGAGGCAGGTAACGCGGGTGCACTTTCCACTCCTGTCCCCCGCGTTTTACGGCTTCAACTCAGCGGTCGTTTGTTGGATAAAAACAACCCGCTTTCCAAAGTCAGTGAAGACTCCATTGAGCGCGTAAAACTGCTGATTAAGAGCTTCGCCGAATCGCAATTTATCTCCTCGGTGGAGCAGGAAAACTTCAACCTCACACAGCCAGGTATTTTGAGCTTCGACTTCATTCTGGTCGTTAACCCCAAAAAGCCGCTCTGATTTACGCCCAATGGCCTCCTTTAAGTCCTACCCCATATTTTACTC
>JBILJE010000373.1:0-2828 GCA_044377395.1 Rariglobus sp.
TCCGCCAGGCAGGCGCGTGCGAAGTCGTGTGCGTTAAGCAATCTTACCGTGGTTAAACACCACTTTGCCGTCGACGATGGTGGTTTTCACACGGCCTTGCAGGGTCTGACCGTGCCACGGGCTGTTGCTGGATTTGCTAAACCCGGCTTTGGCGTCGTACAGCCATTTCTCGTCGGGATCGAACAGGCAGACGTCGGCGGGGGCGCCAACGGTGAGCGTGCCGGCTTCGAGTTTGAGCAGGTTGGCGGGCTTGCGTGTCAGCAGATCGATGACGTACGGCAGCTTGAACTTGTTTTTGCGCACGAGGATTTCGAGCGAGATGGGCAGCGCGGTTTCGAGGCCGAGGATGCCGTTGGGGGCGTAGTCAAACTCCTTGTCCTTTTCGTAATCGGTGTGCGGGGCGTGGTCGGTGGCGAGGATGTCGAGCGTTCCGTCGCGCAGGCCCTCGATGATCGCCACTCGGTCCTCCTCGGTGCGCAGCGGCGGGTTCATCTTAAAGTGCGTGTCGTAGGTGCCGAGTGCCTCGTCGGTGAGGGCGATGTGGTGCGGGGTGGCTTCGGCGGAAACCGAAACGCCACGGGCCTTGGCGCGGCGCAGGATCTCAACGGAGTTTTTCGAGGAAATGTGCTGCATGTGGATGTGCGCACCGGTGTAGGTCGCGAGCACGACATTGCGCGCCACGATGATGTCTTCGGCGGCATTGGGCCAACCCTTGAGTCCAAGGCGAGTGGACACCACGCCTTCGTTCATGACCGCGCCGACCGTCATCGAGTGGTCCTGGCAGTGGTCCATGAGCGGTAGGTCGAACATCTTGGCGTACTCGCAGGCGCGCCGCATGAGCTCGTTGGACTGAACGCAGTCGCCGTCGTCGGTGATGGCGATAACACCGGCGCGTTTGAGCGAACCGATGGGGGCAAGGGCTTGGCCCTTCATGCCGACGGTGATGCAACCGGTGGGGTAGACTTTGATGCACGCGGTGCGAGCGATGGAGTTCTTGATTTGCTGGATGGTACCGGCGGTATCGGCGACCGGGGCGGTGTTGGGCATGCAGACGACCGAGGTGAACCCACCGGCGGCGGCAGCGCGGGAGCCGGTCTCGATGGTCTCCTTGTGCATTTGGCCGGGCTCGCGGAAATGGACGTGGATATCGACCAGGCCGGGGCAGGCGACGAGGCCCTTGGCATCGATTTTTTTGGCCTTCTTTAGCTCGGCGGCCGAGAGGGAGGCGACGAATTTACCGTCTTTAATAAAAAGGTCGCCGACCGAGTCGCGCTTGGCGGCGGGATCGATGACGCGGGCGTTTTGGATGTGGAGATTAGACATGGAATGAATGGCCGCAAAGAGGCGCAAAAGGCGCAAAAATCAGAGATCCAGCGGAGTCGGATCACTTAAGGCGTATTTACGGATTTGAAGAATGGGGGCGCCAAAGTTAATGAGAAGACCGTGCTCTTTGCGCGAGGAGCGCAAGTAGCCGAGGAGTTGGGCGACATGCTCATCGGCAAGGGTGCGAACGGCCTTAAGTTCGACGATGAGTGACTTATCGACCAACAGATCGGCAAAGTATTCACCTAACACAGTGCCGTCCTCGTCGAAGACACTCAGCGGGTGCTGTTGGACCACGTGGATACCTTGTTTACGAAGTCGGTTAAAAAGCCCGTTTTCGTAGATTTTCTCCGCGTGGCCATGCCGGTGGTATTTATGAAGTGCGAACGCCGTCTCACGCACGTGGTCGCACAATCGGAAGATAGGGTCTTTCAGAGTCATTTTTTGCGTCTTTTGAGCTTCTTTGCGGCAAAAACTCCGCCCCCTCACTCCGCCGAGACGACGCTTTCGGGTTGGCCGCCGGAGCACAGGTACAGGACCGCCATACGCACGGCGATGCCGTTGGTGACTTGCTCCAAAATGACGCTGCGCTCGCCGTCGGCCAGTTCGCTGTCGATCTCGACGCCGCGGTTGATCGGGCCGGGGTGCATGATGATCGCCTTGGGGTTGAGCCAGCCGGCGCGAGTTTTGTTCAACCCAAATAGGCCGGTGTACTCACCAAGCGAGGGGAACATGCCGCTGGATTGGCGCTCGTGCTGGATGCGCAGCAGCATGACCACGTCGGCATCGGCGAGCGCGCTGCGCAGATCGTGCGACACGGTCACACCCATCGGTTTGAGGGTGTGCGGCACCAAGGTGGACGGCCCCACAACCGTCACGTTGGCACCGAGCTTGTTGAGGGCGTGGATGTTGGAGCGGGCAACGCGGCTGAAAAGAATGTCGCCCAAGATAACCACCTTACGGCCCTTGAGGGAGCCGAGGTGCTCGCGCATGGTGAACGTGTCGAGCAGGCCCTGGGTCGGGTGCTCGTGCGCGCCGTCACCGGCGTTGATCACCGGGATACCCAGGATTTTGGACAGGTACAGGGGCGAGCCGGCGGCGGCATGGCGGATAACAATCAGGTCGGCCCCGAGCGCCTCGATGTTCTGCGCGGTGTCGCGGAGGGTTTCGCCCTTGGTGGTGGAGGAACTGGAGCCGTCCATCGAGATCACGTCGGCGCTGAGGCGCTTGGCGGCCATGTCGAAGGCCATACGCGTGCGCGTGCTCGGCTCAAGGAACAGGTTGACGATCGTCTTGCCGCGCAAGGCGGGGACTTTCTTCACACTGCGCCCGAGGATTTTTTTAAACGCGGTGGCGGTGGCGTGGATTTGGTTGATCTCGTCGAGGGAGAGCTCCTCGAGCGTGATGAGGTGGCGGCGGGTCCAGGGCATAGGAAGAATAACTAAACTCAACTGAACCAGGTACGGAGACCTAGGCGCAGCGGATCGTGGATGGCGTTAAACGAC
>JBILJE010000374.1:0-2826 GCA_044377395.1 Rariglobus sp.
CGCCGATTTCGAGGAAAGCGACGCGCTCATCTTCATCGGCGCCAACCCCTGCATCGCCCACCCCATCATGTGGCAGCGGGTGATGATGAACAAAAACTCGCCCGAGATCATCGTGGTCGACCCACGCCGGACTGAGACCGCCGTCGCCGCCACGCTCCATGTCCCGCTCCTGCCCAAGAGCGACCTCACGCTCCTCTACGGGTTGGCGCACCTGCTGATCGAGCGCGGCGCAGTGAAACGCGAGTTCATCGACGCCCACACGCGCAACTTTGCCGAGTTCGCCGCCTTCGTCGCCGCCTTCACTCCCGAACGCGTCGCCACCGCCACCGGTCTGCCCGTCGCTACGCTTGAGCGCATCGTCGAAATCATCGCCACCCGCAAACGCGTTTCATTCTGGTGGACGATGGGCGTCAACCAGGGCCACGAATCCACGCGCACGGCCCAGGCGATCATCAATCTCGCGCTGATGACCGGTAACATCGGCCGCCCCGGCACGGGTGCCAACTCGATCACCGGCCAGTGCAACGCCATGGGTTCGCGTTTATTTGGCAACGCGAGCTCGCTGCTCGGCGGCTACGACTTCGCCAACGCCGAGCACCGCGCCCATGTCGCCCGTATTCTTGGACTGGATGCGGGGGTGATTCCCTCGGGCAAAAGCTGGGCCTACGACCAGATCATGGACGGCATCGATACTGGCGCGATCAAAGGCCTCTGGGTGATCGCCACCAACACAGCGCACTCGTGGATCAACCAAAAGCGTTTCCCCGAACTGCGCGCCAAACTCGATTTTCTAGTGGTGCAAGACATGTACGGCACCACCGAGACCGCGCAGATGGCCGACCTGGTGCTGCCCGCCGCTGGCTGGGGCGAAAAAGACGGCGTGTTTATTAACAGCGAACGCCGCCTCGGGGTGGCGCGCAAAGTCTCCCGCGCCCCCGGCCTGGCGCTGGCCGACTTCGCCATTTTCAAGCTCGTGGCCGAGGCCTGGGGCTGCGGCGAACTGTTCCGCCGCTGGGAATCGCCCGAAGCGACCTTCCGCCTGCTGCGCGAACTCTCCCGTGGGCAACCCTGCGAGTTCACCGGCATCGAAGGCTACAACCACATTCAAAACGAAGGCGGCATCCAGTGGCCGTTGCCGGAAGCGGCGAGCTGCGAGCTTATAGCTAATAGCTCCCAGCTCCTAGCTCCTAGCTCCCAGCTCCTAGCTCCTAGCTCCCAGCTCCCAGCTCAGCGCGAGCGGCGGCTCTTCGCCGACGGTAAATTCTACACGGCCGACCAGCGCGCAATTTTCCTCTTCGACGAACCGCGCCCCATGCCCGAGCTTCCGGATGCCTCGTATCCGTTTTTGCTCAACACCGGCCGCGGCTCCTCCGCCCAGTGGCACACCGGTTCGCGTACCAACAAAAGCGACGTCCTGCGCAAACTCGCTCCGACGAGCCTGTACGTGGAGATTAACCCCGCCGATGCGGCCCGCCTCGGTATCAGCGCCAACGCCGCCGTGAACGTCTCTTCACGGCGCGGCGAGGCGGCCGCCTTTGCCGTAATCACGGCCACGCTACAAAGCGGACAACTGTTCATGCCGATGCATTTTGACGCCGTTAACCAGCTCACGTTTCCGGCCTTCGATCCACATTCGCGGCAACCCTCGTACAAGGCCTGCGCGGTACGCATAGCCTTGGCGTAACCCCCTCCGCAGATTTGCCAGTCGAGCCCGGTAGGCCTGAACGCCTCGCCTACGTGGCTTCCGGTGTAAATCCCCATAGGCGCTGGCCCCGTTCATCTAGGGTTGATTCCCGATATCGTCTGTTCGGGGTTGAACGTAGCCGGTACTCGCTCATGACAAGCACCATGACGAAGCCCCCCTCCATCTCCCGTTTATTCGCAACCCGTTCCGCTGTTTTACCCCTCCTAGCCGGCCTCGCCTTCACTCCGACCGCTTTCGGCCAAATCTTCCCCAAAGCCGAAACCGCCGCGCAACTCGCCACGGCCCCCTCACAATCCACTGGCATCGTTGTTTCCAAGATTGGCACCGGTTACTACCGGGGCAGCGGAGCGGTCGCCCGCCATGGGCAACTCATCTACTCATGCGGCCACATGATCGCCTCCAACGGCGTGTGGGCTTCGGAACTGTATTTTCTGCCCGCCTGGAATGCCGCCAACATCCCCGCCCTGTCCCAAATGAAGTCAGTGCGCGGCTATAAAAAGTACACCGAATACCAAGGGCCTTCGGATAACCTAGCGTTCAGCCGCGACTTCATCGTCGGCTACGACGCCACCAACACCTTCGGCACGCCGCTGCAAACCTTCGTCGACGGTGCCGGCCAGCTGCTCTCGCCGAACACCACTAAACTCATCGCTGGTTACCCCGCGAAGATCGACTACACCGGCGCTGCAGGCGGCGCTTACCAGTACTACACCGGCACCTTCACGGCGCCCATGTTCAGCGTTCTCCCCACGTATCTGAACATCAACGGCGTTTCCACCGGCGGCGGTAACAGCGGCGGCCCCGTCTTCGTCTCCGACAACGGCACCTTTAAAATCGCCGGCGTGCTCATCTCGGGCGCCACCAATGCCGCAGGCGTTTACGCGCTCACCTCGGTGGCCGAGTCCATGGCCCAGTCCGCCATGAGCGCCATTGGCGTCTCTGCCACCGCTCCAGCCACCCCACCCCCGTCCTCGACCCCACCCGCGCCCACCGGGCCGTTGAGCGTCACCCTCAGTTACAACGGCAACTACGCGATCCCCGATGGCAACCCGTCCTATTCGCTGCTGAACCTGCCCGTGACCAGCCTCACCGGCACGGTTAAAACCGTTACGTTGAGCCTC
>JBILJE010000375.1:0-2819 GCA_044377395.1 Rariglobus sp.
CGGAAACAGAAAACGATAAAACCAGATCATCGAAAGCAGCGGAGCTTAGCGCAAATTGCCTTCAGCTGAATCGGAGGCGGGCGACTGCGGAGCGTTACCCTTCGTCTCGCCGGGCAGGTCATCGGAGCCCGACACAAAGGTGAGATTAAACAACGGCAGCAGGCACAACAATCCGGCCACTGTAAGCCCGAGCACTGCATAACCGGCCACATCATGCACGGTGCCTTCGATCGCCTTGGGGGTGTAATTGTAGGCCCACGCCGTAAGAAACAGGCTGCGTACAAGATTGGTTAAGAAGGCAAAACCGATGGCTGAAACCACCAAGCCGACCTTTTTCCACAGCTTGTCCAAAAACACCGCCGCCAAAAAGGAGCCGGCAAACAAGCAGGCCGTGAACGAGCGGATGCCCGAGCAAGCATCGGCCACACCCACATCTCCCGTGGGCAGTTTGAGGACGTTACCCTGCTGCTCGATGGACAACCCTAGGGTGTCGAAAACGAAAAACACCACGGCGGCGACCCGGTTGAGCATGAACAGGCTCAGGTTGTTCTCGATCACCGAGACCATGGGCGCCGATACCAGCCAGACCAACGCGGGGAACACAAACATCACCACCAACTTCACCCGTGCATCCGCCCACAAGCCGACGCCGCCTGGAACCGCGACGGGGGCGCGAGGAGCCGAATCGGGCTCAGTTGCAACGAGCGCTGGCGCCGCCGGTTCAGGCGCATTGAGCAGCAGGAGCGGCAGCACCAATGCGCCCGTGCCCAACGACAGCGCGAGCGTGCCGGGATACGACGAACCGGCCCCGGCGCGGTAAAGTGCGCCGATTAAAAACAGCAGCGCCCCACCAGCCAACGCCGCGTAAGTGAGAAAACCCAGCGTCCAACCAGCTGCGCCGCTGGCCCGCGAACTCGCAGGGGCTTGGCATACCTTAATAGCAGCGAGAATGCGTGGCCAACGGTCATGCACTACAAACGCCACGAACGCCGGCACCAGCCAGCCAAAGCCGTAGTCTTCTTTGGTGCTCCACCAGTGGGACTGATCCCAGGCGACGAAGCCCATGAATCCGGCGCACAGCAGCAACGCCGACAAGAACGAGGCGGGCACGGTAGCGGTCCAATCTTTCCATAGGCGCGACAGCATAGAAGACGCCTTCATTGACCGAGCCCGTCGCAGCCCGCCAGAACTTTCGGCTCAGGCCGGAAGAGATAACGCAATTGGCACAGTCGGCCCGGCCTGCGCCCGTTACGCCCGTTTCGCATCACACTGCGGTGAACACCAGCGAGCAGTTCGTGCCGCCAAAGCCGAAGCAGTTGGCCAGCGCAGCACCCACCGGCTTACGCACGGCGACATTGGGCGTGACGTTGAGCCCCAAAGCGGCGATCGCCGGATCGAGGTTATCCATGTTGATTGTCGGCGGCACTAGGCCTTCGTGGACCGCCTTCACTGCGGCAAACGCCCCCATCGCACCCGCACCACCCAAAAGGTGGCCGGTCATCGACTTCACTCCGCTCACGTGGAGCGTGGCCTTGTTCTCGGCGAACACCGCCGCGATCGCGGCTGATTCCTCGCCGTCGCCGCCGGGCGTCGAGGTGGCGTGGGCCGAAACGTAGTCGATCGCCGTCGCCGGCAGCTCCGCCGAAACCAGCGCGGCGCGCATCGAGCGCTGCGAGCCTTCCGCGCCCGGAGCGAGTGAGGACAAATGGTAGGCGTCGGCCGAGGCGCCGTAACCGCGCAATTCGGCATAAATGCGCGCGCCGCGTTTTACCGCGTGCACATACTCTTCGAGCACAAAAACCACCGCGCCTTCGGCCAACACGAAGCCGTCGCGATCTTTATCGTAGGGGCGCGAGGCCTTTTCGGGCGCATCATTGCGCGTGGATAGGGCGCGCATTTGGGCAAAGGCACCGACCGCCAGAGGTGTCACGGTGGACTCCGCGCCGCCGGCGATCATCACCTCGGCATCGCCGCGGGCAATGGCTGCCGCCGCCTCACCCAGCGCATGGCCGCTGGTGGCGCAGGCCGAGGCAACCGCCATATTCGGGCCACGGAAATCGAGCAGCAAACTCACCTGGCCGGAGAGCAAATTGGGCGCGATTTGAATGATGAAAAACGGCGAAATTTTCCGGAAACCGCCCGTGTTAAACGTCTCCTGCATCGCCTCGATCTCGGGCAGACCACCCAGACCCACGCCGAGGTTAACCCCCATGCGCTCGGGATTCAGCGAGGCACGATGCGCATCCAGGCCGGAGTCGGCGTACGCCTCAACGGCGGCGGTCGCACCGAGATGGGTGAAGCGACCGAATTTCTTGGCGTCTTTGGGGGTAAAAACCGAGACGAGCGCCTCGGCCTGGGCACCACGCGGATGCAGCGGTTGGGCGAGCGGTTTGGTGGGCTCGAAGCCTTTGACCTCGCCGGCGATCTGCGCGGTGCAACCGGTGGCGTTGAACCGGGTGATCGGAGCAATGCCCGAACGGCCGGCCGCAAGACCGCCCCAGGTATCAACGGCGTTCAAGCCCAACGGGCTGACCGCACCCAGACCGGTGACCACGACACGACGACGCACGGAAGGCTTAAAATTATTCATGAATAAGGATGAAAACAGCCATTCAACTCCGTCTCCGGCCCCGCCGACAATTTAAAATTCTGGAGGGCGTTGCCTCGATTTACCCGCATTGAGACTAGGCAGGACCTCGTCCTCACGCGGCTTTGACTTTGGCCACGGCGGGCTATTTGGTCCTGCTATCTTTCAACCGATGTCGCAGCTTCATCCTTATTGGCGCATGGACTATATTGAGGCACCGCGCATGCCCGAG
>JBILJE010000376.1:0-2818 GCA_044377395.1 Rariglobus sp.
TTTGAGGTAACAGCGGCCGCGTCCATCCAAGTTCATCGCCTGCTGCTAGGTGAAATAGGCACCACCGATGCGGTATGGATTAACGGGGTACTGGTTGGCGAAACGGCCCACCGTCACCAGGAGCGCATCTACACGGTGCCCGTGGGGGTCCTGCAACCAGGTAAAAACCACATCGCCATCCGCATACTGAATCACGCCAAAGGGGGCTTTATTGCGTGTCCGGCCCACGTGAGCCAAAACCCAACCAACGACCTGCTGCTCAAAGCCGATAACGGTGAAACGCAATCGTTGAAGGGAGAATGGCGCTATGCCACTGGCGGTCGCTATGACCTCAAAGACCCATTCCCCTTGGTTTTCGAGATTGAGCCCACGATCCCAACGATGTGTTACAACGGCATGGTCGCCCCCCTTTCGCCGTTTGCGATCAAGGGCGTCATCTGGTATCAAGGTGAAGGCAACGCGTCGAGAGCCACGGAATACCGTTCGCTACTGCCTTCGTTAATCCAATCCTGGCGAAGCAATTTTTCAGGCGGGCGTTTCCCGTTTTTGATCGTGCAACTCCCCGCTTTTGGCGAAACCGAACGCACACCCGGTCATTCCTCCTGGGCGGAAATGCGCGAAAGTCAGGAGTGGGTTGCAGAGACCGTGCCTGATTGCGGCGTGGTGGCTACCCTTGATACAGGCGAAGAAGCTGAGGGACACCCCGCGGACAAACAACCGATCGGGCACCGCCTAGCGCTGTTGGCCGAGTCACAGGTCTATGGCATCGATGTTGTTTCCTCAGGACCGGTTTTCTTGGAGGTAAACTTCGATGACCTTGGCGCCTGGCTGCACTTCGCGCCCAATGGCCGCAACCGAACCGATGGCGCACTCCAGCCGAACCCCGCCGTGCGTGGATTTGAATTAGCGGCGGCAGACGGAATTTGGACGCCAGCTCAAGCCGTGGTCGAAGGCACCGATCGTATTCGTGTGCTTAACCCAGCGGGTAAAGCCGCACCGGTTGCAGTGCGGTACGCGTGGAAAAACTTCCCTGACACCAATTTGTTTAATCAAAGCAAGCTGCCTGCCCGCCCCTTCCGTTCAAATCGGACGGACTGGCCAAAAGCTGCGGTGGTTAACCCAGTTACCCTTTCGCCCATCGCCGTACCCACGCCCGCAGCCACCCGAATCCCCAAGGAGCTTTTCGCCAATGCGGGCGATTACGCGTTCGCCTACAGAGAGGAAGGCATGCAGCGCATGGGCGCCGAGGACCGCTCGCCGCTTACTTTTCGCACCAACCGCTTCACACTTGGCTTCGCTCAAGATCGTGTGGCGATAGACGCCCTCGCCGCTCCGCTCCACGCCCCTAGCCTAGCGGAATTGATGGCCGCAGTGCCTGCTCCGCTGGCAAAAACGCCAGGCTGGGATTTGCGCCTCACGCTCAAAACGGCGGGACAAGCTCACCCCGTCATCGAAGGCCCCACCCGTCAGTCCGAGCAACAAGCCATTGAAGTAAGCCAGTATTTTCAGCGGCGCTTTCTCAAAGGACTCAAGATGCGCGCCGGCGCGCCCAAGTCGGATCCCGTTTACAGCGGTTTAGAAATCGTGGCCTGGCCCGACTCACTGACTTTGCGTTGGAATTTCCGGCCGCTGGAAGAAATGGGCCTAAGCTGGTTGGAAATTTCACTGGGTTTCCCGAAAGAGTGGCGCTGCATCCCGCTCGATCAAGGCGCGGTTGTTCTGGAAAATGCTAGCGCCAATGAGGCCTTCCTCGCCCTTCCCGCTGCCGGCGCCACTCTCAGCGTGCTCAATCATGGGCGAAGGCTCGTCGTGGTCACGGAAAAGGAGGCAGCCAATCCGCAAAACGAGCTCAACACCGGTTTGCGTCTCGTGCCACTTTCCGGCCTGCCGCCGGAACGCTGGCGGGAGGTCCTCGCCGATGAACGCAACCCGCTTGCAGTCACGGTCAGCCAAACTTTTCCCGATGCCCGTCCCCTGCCCGCCGAAACCGATGCCGATCTAGGCTGCGTTCGAATCGCACAGCCCAACACTAGGCAACGCCTCAGTGCGAACGACGCCTTCGTCCGCCTACGACTTGATCTTAAGAACCCGTCGCCACGCCCCCGCACCCTTCGCCTGTGGCTCGACTCAAAGCGTGAAATCGCCATGCCCGGGATGTCCAACTTGCTGACCGATTCCGACGGCAACCCGCTAGGCCTGCCGGTGGCCTTAACCAAAAACTGGCATGACAACATCGAGGATCGCTTCATGGGGCCGTGGGCACGGCGATTTATCGTGCTGACGCTACCCCCGAATAGCGAAGTCACACTGGGGCTCTCCCAAGTCTATGTGTGGTGGGCGGGCATGCCGGCGGCGTCGGTGGCCAACCTGTCCTGCGTGGGTTATCCCGGAAATCAGCAAAACTGGGGACAAGCCGCAATCGGCGGCTGGCAAGAGTCCATCACCTTCTGGCCCTCCCCTTCGGCTGGAGATGCCAACATTTGCGATGTACGCCCCCTACTCGTTCAAGGCACCAATGCCCCCAAGTGGGGCTGGAGTGGCAATCTCGGCGGCGGGTCCTGGTTGCGTTACGAGGTCGACGGCAAACCGGTTGCCTCCCATCGCGTACTGGACCACTACGCGGTTCAGATGCCCAATTTGGCCTCGGTTACCTACCGAAGTGTGACGGCCGACGGCGCCATTGCTTCGCGCATCGAAGCCACCGTAACCGCAAGCGACGACTTCCTGCGGGTCTTTTTCCGCATCCGCCACGATGTGTTAAAAACCACCCGTTTCTCCCGACTGGCGTGGTTTCAACTCGGAGCTGACGGCTACAATT
>JBILJE010000377.1:0-2811 GCA_044377395.1 Rariglobus sp.
GCTCGGACGACGAGGATTGGCCGTGGGACTTAGGCTTGCTGTGGGCAGGCTTGAGCTCGGGCTTGGGGCCGCGCTCGTACGCCGGCTTGTCGTTGTGCGCGTGGGGTTTAGCGGTACGGGGTTTGACGTCGTAAGCGGGATGACCGCCCTTGAGTTCGGGCTTGGCCTTGGCCGAAGGCGCGAATGTAGCGCGCAGCTTCGAGATGATCTTTCTTAACATGAATGAACGGGTTGAAGCGGCCAGCGTCAGCGCGCCCCCCCGGCTTTGCAACCCTCGATGTCGTCAACTGGCCGCCAATGTCAGCAGTTTGGCGCTTGGCTACGAACCACTGCCATCCACACTTCGCCCCGTACTTGGCTCCGCCCCAACCCATGCAAAACCAGATTCGCTGGCTCGTCCGCCTTGGTCTCGATCAAGGACTCTTTTTACGTCAGCACGCCCTCGCCGTTCAAGCCGACCTCGGCCCTACAGCCGACCTGACCGATTTCGCCCAAAAACTCATCGACGATGGCCACGTTGCAGACGAGCAGTTGGCCGCACTAGAGCAGGCCGCTGGTATCGCGCTCATAAAAGGCCGTAGCGGCCCGCCCGCTGACGATCCGTTCGCCGCGCCGGTTGCGAACACGGCCAGCCCACCGACTCCGGCGCTGAGCTTACGTAAGCCCACCTTGGTACCCGCACCCGTCGCGCCTGTACCTGTCTCGCCACCCATTGCCACAGCGCCCTCAGTTACCGCACCCAAAATCGCGCCCGCAGCCGCGACCACGGCCGCCGCCACACTCCCCCACTTTACCTGGGACCAACTCGCCGCGATGGACGCACCCGCCCTCGCCGCCGCTTTGAGTAAACTCCTGCGCGACTGCGCCCGCTACGGCGCCAGCGACCTGCACCTTTCCGCCGGCATGATCCCTTTTATACGTCGTAACCGCGCCATGGTGACACTCGGCCAGCACCGCCTCTCGGCCGACGAAGCACTCCGACTCAACCTCGCTCTGCTCACCCCCGAACAAAGCACCCTTTTCCAAGAGATCCGCGACTTCGACTACGCCCTGGCTCTCGATGCGAGCAACCGCTACCGGGTAAACCTCATGTTTCACAAGGGCGGCGCTTCCGGCTCCTACCGCATGGTGCCGGCGAAGATCCCGCGACTCGAGGATCTCGGCCTGCGCAACCTCGACGACGTCAAAAAGCTGCTCAATTACCACAACGGCCTGATCCTCGTAACCGGCCCGGTCGGCTCCGGCAAAACCACCACCCTCGCCGCCCTCGTCGCCGAGCTCAACGCCACCCGCCAGGACCACATTATCACCGTCGAAGACCCCATCGAGGTGGTCCAGCCCGCCCAGCAGTGCAACCTCACCCAGCGCGAGGTCGGCGCGCACACCGCGAGCTTCGCCTCCGCGCTCAAGGGCGCCCTGCGCGAAGACCCCGACGTCATCATCATCGGTGAACTCCGCGACCTGGAAACCATCGAAATGGCCATCACCGCGAGTGAAACCGGCCACTTGGTGATCGGCACCATGCACACCAGCGACGCCGCCACCACGCTCAACCGACTGCTCGACGTCTTCCCGCCGGCCCAGCAATCGCAGATCCGCGCCAGCGTCGCCGAGAGCCTGCGCGGCATCCTCTGCCAACGCCTCCTGCCCACCACCAACGGCGGAGTCGTGCTCGCAGGCGAACTCCTTGTGGCCAACTCCGCCGTCGTTGCCCTCATCCGCGACGGCAAGACCCAAGGCCTGCGCAACGTCCTCGAAACCGGCAAACGCGAGGGCATGTACCTGATGGAAAACGTCGTCTTCGAACTCTGGGAACAGGGCAAAATCACCGCCGAAACCGCCCGCAAAAACATCAGCACCCGCATGCTCCAGGCCAAAATCACCTGAGCGGTCCGCGCCCCACCCCTCCAATTTCCAAGAAAATGGCCGCCATCGACTCACTCCTCCGCAGCATGCTCGAAAAGGGCGGCTCCGACCTGCACCTCACCATCGGCCTCCCGCCCAAGTCGCGCATCTCCGGCAACCTGATCCCGCTCACCGACACCCCCGTTTCGGCCGATTACATGGCCACGTTGCTCAAGGAAATCTGCCCGCCCGCACGCTGGGCCCAGTTTCTGGAGAAAAAGGACCTCGACCTCGCCCACGAAATCCCCGGCCTGGCCCGCTTCCGCGCCAATTTCCTCTACAACCACTGGGGCCAGGGCGCCGTATTGCGCCAAATCCCGTCGAAAATCCTCTCCTTCGACGACCTCAAGCTGCCCCCGGCGCTCAAAAAACTCTGCAACCTCAACGAGGGCCTCGTCGTCGTCACCGGCCCCACCGGCAGCGGTAAATCCACCACCCTCGCGGCGATGATCGATTATATTAACGACACCTCCGCACGGCACATCATCACCATCGAGGATCCGGTCGAGTTTGTGCACCAAAACAAAAAGTCAGTCATCGTCCACCGCGAGGTCGGCGACCATACCCGCTCCTTCGGCGCCGCACTTAAAGGCGCGATGCGCCACGACCCCGACATCATCCTCGTCGGCGAGATGCGCGAGTTGGAGACGATCAAGCTCGCCCTGAGTTGCGCCAGCATGGGCATGCTCGTTTTCGGCACCCTGCACACCAACAACGCGCCGAAAACCATCGACCGCATCATCAACGCCTTCCCCGCCCAAGAGCAAAACCAAGTGCGCGTGATGCTGGCCGGCTGTCTCGCCGGAGTGGTGGCCCAACT
The DNA here is from genome assembly GCA_044377395.1 of Rariglobus sp. Taxonomy (GTDB): domain Bacteria; phylum Verrucomicrobiota; class Verrucomicrobiia; order Opitutales; family Opitutaceae; genus Rariglobus. The sequence continues at coordinate 2,726 of JBILJE010000377.1, forward strand.
CCTGTGCAAACGCATGCCCAAAGGCCGCTGCGCCGTGCACGAAATCCTCCTCCAGCACGAAGCCCTGCCCAACACCATCCGCAGCG
>JBILJE010000378.1:0-2805 GCA_044377395.1 Rariglobus sp.
CTCCGTGCATTACCTCATCCCGAGCCATTTTGGTTTCTGTCTTGGGGTCAAAAATGCGATCGACCGCGCCTACGAAACACTCGCCGCCAATCCCGGTCGGCGCGTGTTTATGCTCTCCGAACTGATACATAATCCCTTTGTTAACGAGGACCTCTTGCGCCGTGGCCTGCGTTATCTGCAAACCGAGAAAGGAGTGCCCTTCGCGGTTAACGGCCAGAAGGCCAGCGCGTCTCCCGGCCTGCCGCTTCTTTGGGATACACTCACGCCCGACGACGTGGTGATTATCCCCGCTTTCGGGGCCACGGATGAGGATAAAAAACGCCTGGTTCGCAAGGGTCTCGCGGTGTGCCAGTACGACGCCACGTGCATGCTGGTGGAAAAAGTCTGGAAGGCGGCCCGCGCCTACGGGCGGGCCGGTTACACCGTCGTTATCCACGGCAAACACGAACACGAAGAAACCAAGGCGACCTTTTCCAACACCCGCCGCTACGCCCCGGCCGTGATTGTGCGCGACCTGACCGAGACCCGCCGGCTGGGCGAAATCATCGCTCTCGGCCGCCACGACGCCGAGAATGCGCAAAGCGAGTTTGCGACCGTTTTTGCCGAGCGCTACACACCTGGCTTTGACGTGGTGCGCGACCTGGTCCGTGTTGCAGTGGTTAACCAAACGACCCTGCTCATGAACGAGACGCAGGCGATTATTGCCCACCTGCGCGCGATCTACGCCAACGTCTTCGGCCCTGACTTGGCCGATGCGCCGCCCCGCATCGGCGGCAGTGGGCGCAACGATACCCTGTGTTACGCCACCCAGGTCAACCAAGACGCCTTGGCTCGCGCCCTCGAAGAGCCACTCGACGCGGCCTTTATTATTGGCGGAAAAAACTCCTCCAACACCTATCAGCTGTATCGCCTGTGCGCACAAAAACTCGGCGACAAAGCGTTCTTCATCCAAAGCGAAACCGACATCCTCTCGCTGGCTGAAGTGGACCACTTTATTTTCCCGACCTCCGGCTCGGCGCAAGGCGGGCACAGCGAGGTTAAAGCACTCTGGCCGGAAGGCGTGAGTACGGTGCCGAGGCGCATCCTGATTACCGGCGGCGCGTCGTGCCCCGACGGCGTCATCCAACAGGTGATTACCCGGATAAACAGCCTGTTTCCCGCAGGCCAACTCCGCTCAATCACCGAGGTGCAGGCCGCCATCGAAACCGCCGCTACAGTGCGTGGGGATTAATCGATTCAAAGCCGCTCTCTTTCCATGCTTCCGCTACTGAGTGTTTCGCTGCTGTGGGCGTTTTCTTTTGGTCTGATCAAGGGTCGTTTGGCAGGGCTTGATCCGGTCGCGGTGAGCACGATCCGAATCGCCTTCGCAGCCTTGGTTTTTCTCCCCTTTCTGCGGCCCCGGGCGCTTCCCCAGCGCGACGTGATCACCCTGGCGCTGATCGGCGTTTTTCAGTTTGGCCTCATGTACGTGCTCTACACCACGGCCTTCGGGTACTTGAAGGGGCACGAGGTCGCGTTGGCCACGATCCTCACGCCCGTTTATGTGGCTTTACTCGATGCGGCGGTGGAAAACCGCACCCGCTGGCGCCACCTTATCGCGGCCTCGCTGGCGGTGCTCGGCGCAGCGGTGCTGCTCTGGAAAAACCGCACCAGTGACACCATCATCACCGGCTTCCTAATCGTGCAGGGTGCCAACCTCTGCTTCGCGGCAGGCCAGATCGCCTATAAACGCATCCGCCCCACCCTGCCTGACGACGTGAGCGACGCTGGGATCTTTTTCTGGCCCTGCGCCGGTGCGTTGGTGGCCACCGCGCTAACCTCCGGCTTCATGACGGATTGGAGCGCATTCCAGCCGACCGCGAGCCAATGGGGCGTGCTCGCCTACCTCGGAATGCTGGCGTCAGGCGTGGGGTTCTTCCTGTGGAACTATGGCGCGACGCGGGTCAACACCGGCACCCTGGCGGTATTTAACAACGCCAAGGTTCCCCTCGGAGTTGCCTGTTCGCTGATCTTTTTTGGCGAGCAACCGGCGAGCATTCCGAGGCTATTGATCAGTCTGGCACTGTTGATTGTTGCCGTGGTCGTGTCGGAATGGAAACCGGGGAACAGACTTAAAACGTAGCGCAGGCTTCGGGTCTGCTTGGTGTTTTTGAATCCGTCCGATGCAGGCTGGAAGTCTGCGCTACTTTTTTTAACCCCGGCAAAAGCGCCCAGTGCGTACGCCGTCCCCCATTTCGTTCTCGTTCTCTTTCACGTTCTCTTTCTCCTTTGGTGGTTTTCCAACCATGTCCGCCGCTCCCGATCTCACCGCCGTCAAAGCCTACCTCCTCGATTTGCAGGATCGCATCTGCCGCACGCTCGAAGCCGAGGAGGATGGCACCCGCTTTGCCGAGGATCACTGGACGCGCGCCGAGGGCGGTGGAGGGCGGTCCCGTGTGCTGGCCGAGGGAACGGTTTTCGAAAAGGCAGGCGTGGGGTTTTCGCACGTCCACGGCACCCAGTTGCCACCTTCGGCCACTGCGCATCGGCCGGAGCTGGTCGGCAAACCTTGGCAGGCGCTCGGTGTCTCGCTGGTGATTCACCCGCGCAATCCCTACGTGCCCACCAGCCACGCCAATGTGCGCTTCTTCATCGCTGATCCCAAAGGTGCCAATCCGGTTTGGTGGTTTGGCGGCGGTTTCGACCTCACCCCGTATTATGGTTTTGAGGACGACTGTCGGCACTGGCACCGCGTGGCCCGCGATGCCGTTTCCCCCTTCGGCACCGAGCTTTATCCGCAATGGAAAAAATGGTGCGACGACTATT
>JBILJE010000379.1:0-2804 GCA_044377395.1 Rariglobus sp.
AAACCTGGGTCAGCAGCAGCGGTAAAAATGCGAACAACAACCGCACAGGGAGGGAAAAATCATCCCAGTTGTAGCCAATCACCGAGATCAGTCCCGCGCCGATGAGCAGCGCACCGAGCGATCCCATAACGAGCTGCGCCAGCCCCAGCTGCGAGGCATCCGGCGCATGCCGTTCGCGCAACGTGCGTGCCGCGTCGGCGGAGAGAAGTCCTTCCCGTTCCCATTGCGGGAGTTGTTCGAGCAGCCAGCGTTGGCAAGAGTTGTTCATGGATAAAAGGCGGTGCTTCGGGACATTACAGGGGCGTTGTTCACTCCACAACGATCTCGTTTGGGTTAAACCTAAAAAATCTAAGCCCGCAGAAATTTGGCGGGGAGGGCGAACGCCGGAGCCAGACCATTTCGCCTTCAAAGAAATACAAACGAACCGGTTTACCGCTTATGAACGCTAATGGCCGCTAATAAAACCAAGGACTCATCACTTCTGGCCGTACGTTTCGGCTAAACCCACGGCCTCTGCCGGATCCAACTGATGCGGTGCCGAGATTTGGGTGGATCCCTAAAAAGCGCAGCCCACACAGGCCGAATCCTGCACCACCCAAACGGATTTTTACCCCCCGTAAAAACGCTCGGGAAATTACGCTTGCGCCTCCCTTTCGCCGCCGCAACGAATCGCTCCTAATTCTGTCTGTAACTATTCACCATAAGCGGCGCACTTCCTGCATCACCTGGGTCCTTTAACTGTCCCGTCCACACCGTCGTTTACCATGGCCAAGATCCTTCCGTCCCCGCTTTATTCCGCTGAACAAGAACACGATGCATGTGGCGTCGGGTGCATCGCCAAGCTCACCGGCGAGCGATCCCACGACGTGCTCAAACGCGCCATCGACGCCCTCAAGGCCCTCGCTCATCGCGGCGCCATCGACGCCGATGCGGTCACCGGTGACGGCGCCGGCTTGCTTACCCAGCTGCCGCTGGAACTTTTTAAGGCCTACTTGACCGAGCGCAAAAAGGCCCTGTTCCGCGAGCAGGACCTGGGCGTGGGCATGATTTTCCTGCCCCGAGGCGACGAATACGCCCAGGCCCACGCCAAAAAAATCGTCGAGGCCGCCATTAAGGCCGAGGGCCTGGCCTGGCTCGATTGGCGCGCAGTCCCCACCGACTCCAGCTGCTTGGGCCGCAAGGCGATAGAAACTCAGCCGCTCATCGTCCAAGCGCTCGTCGCCCGCAAGGAAGACCTCGCCGACGATGAATTTGAGCGCAAACTCTTCCTCGCCCAAAAGTGCATCGAGCGCCAGGTCGCCGAGGCCAAGATTGAAGGTTTTTATGTCTGCTCGTTCTCGTCGCGCACCATCATCTATAAGGGCCTGCTCACGCCCATCCAGTTGCGCCGGTATTTCACCGACTTGAAGTCGCCGCTGTTCACCACCGCGTTCGCGATTTTCCACCAGCGCTACTCGACCAACACGTTCCCCACCTGGCACTTGGCGCATCCGTTCCGGATGATGGCCCATAACGGCGAGATCAACACCATCCGCGGTAACCGTAACCGCATGCGCGCCCGCGAAAACTCCGTCTCCCATGGTGTCTGGGGCGACCGTTTCGCCGACCTCAAGCCGCTCGTTCAGCCGGCTATGTCGGACTCCGCGTCCTTCGACAACACCCTTCAGCTCATAACCTTGGGTGGTCGCAGTCCGCTCCAAGCCGCGATGATGATGATGCCCCCGGCTTGGGAAAAAGATAAAAAGTTCTCCGCCGAGACGCGCGGCTTTTTCCGTTATCACGCCGGCATGATGGAGCCGTGGGACGGCCCCGCCGCGGTGGTTTTCACCGACGGTCTCACCATCGGCGCCGCCCTTGACCGCAACGGCCTGCGTCCCGCGCGTTACAAGATTTTCGACGACGGCTACTTCATCTTGGCCTCCGAAGCCGGTCTGGTGCATGACTTTCCGGGTAAAGTCGTCGAGGCCGGCCGTCTCGGGCCCGGTCGTATGCTCGCGCTCGATCTGGTGGAGCATAAGTTTTACCACGACGAAGAGATCAAGGCCCGCTTCACCACCGATTCTAAGTTCAAGCAGTGGTGCGCCGAACACCTGGTTAACATCCAGGCAGCGCCCGCCGCCGGCTCTGCCGCCGCGCCCGCCGTAGCCCCCGCCGCCCCGTCGGTCGTCGACCAACTCGCCTTCGGTTACGACCACGACGAGATCGAGCTCATCCTCACGCCGCTCGCCGAAGGACTGGAGCCGACCGGCTCGATGGGTGACGACACGCCGATGGCCGTGCTCTCGCGCCGCCCCCGCCTGCTGTATCCCTATTTCAAGCAGCTATTCGCCCAAGTCACTAACCCGCCAATCGATTCCATCCGTGAAAAAGCGGTCATGTCGCTCACCGGTTACCTGGGTGGCCGCCTGAGTTTGTTCGAAGAACTCCCCAAGACCACCGGTCTCGTCGAGTTCGATTCGCCCATTCTGTTCGACCACGAGGTGGCCGCTCTCTTTGAGGTTTCCTTCCTCAAGGACCGCGTCGTGCGCTTGCCCGCCTTGTTCGACGCATCGCAAGGCCCAGATGCGCTTGAGGGTGCCGTCAAGGCCCTCGCCGCCCAGGCCGAGGCTGCGGTCGCCAAGTCCGGCGCCAAGCTCCTGATCATTTCCGACCGGGGCGCGACCTCGACTCAGGCCGCCATTCCGATGCTTCTGGCCGTCGGTGCGGTTAACCAACAGTTGGTGCGCGCCGGCTTGCGCCTGCAGGCAGACCTTGTCGCCGAGACAGGTGAAGCCCGTGATGTTCACCAAATCGCCACGCTGCTC
>JBILJE010000098.1:0-9751 GCA_044377395.1 Rariglobus sp.
CTTTTATGACGCGCGCCCTCTACTGCCTCCTCGTTTCCCTCGTGCTCCCGCTGTGCCTGCGGGCACAAGTCGAGGCTCCCGTGCCGGCGACTCCGGCGGTGGCGGCCCCTGTGGTTGCGGCGGTGCCCTCGGGCGTGAAGAGCGTGTGGGTTATCCCGGTTCGGGAGGGGATCGATAAGCCTATTCTCTATGTTCTGCGCCGGGGCTTGAAGGAAGCCATCGACCAAAAGGCCGATGTGGTCGTGCTCGACATGGAGACGCCCGGCGGCCGCCTGGATGTGACCTTCGAGATCATGGAGGCGTTGGGTAAATTCCCCGGTACGACCGTGACCTTCGTCAACAAAGAGGCCATTTCGGCCGGCGCGTTCATCTCCGCGACCACCAGCGAAATCTGGTTTGCCCCCGAAGCCGTGATCGGTGCCGCCGCTCCCGTGAGCGCTGGCGGCAAGGACGTGGACGTGACCATGAAACAGAAAATCGTGAGCTACCTGAAGGCACGGGTGCGTGCGCTTTCCGAGGGCAAGGGGCACCGAGGCGCAGTCATCTCCGCGATGATCGACGCCGACACCGAGCTGAAGATCGACGGTCAGGTGTTGAAGGAAAAAGGCGAGCTGTTGTCCCTGACCGCCAGCGAGGCGAGCAAGCTCTACGGCCAGCCCCCGCAGCCGCTGCTGGCGGCGGGCATCGCCAAAACCGTCGACGACCTGCTGACGCAAAAATTCGGGGCGGGTAACTTTTCGGTTCAGCGCCTGGAAGTCACTTGGTCGGAGGAGTTGGCGCAATACCTCACCGCCTTGTCGCCGGTTCTGCTCGGGCTGGGGCTACTGGCGGTGTTCATTGAGTTTAAGACGCCCGGATTTGGAGTCTTCGGTATAACTGGCGGGGTGTTGTTGGGCGTGGTGTTCTTCGGGCACTTTGTCGCGGGGCTTTCCGGCCACGAGCCGGCGTTGGTGTTTGCTCTCGGCGCGGTCCTGCTGGCGGCTGAAATCCTGTTTTTCCCTGGGCTGATTTTACCGGCGCTCTTTGGTGTTTTGCTGATGCTGGGCGCACTGGTGTGGTCGATGGCCGATTTGTGGCCTAATGAGCCGATCACGGTTGCGTGGTCGGGCGACGCCTTTGTGCAGCCGCTGCAAACCCTGGGACTCGGCTTGGTACTTGCGGTGACGTTTGGCGCGGCGCTGGCGCGGTTTCTGCCCAAGGGCTGGGTTTGGGATAAAATGATGGTGCAGGAGTCCATCGGCGGCGTGGCTCAGGTGGCCGGCGTCGGCCCCGGGGGCGCGGCGCATGTTGATTCGCTGATCGGCCAGCGCGGAGTGGCGGTGACCGTGCTGCGCCCGAGTGGACAGGTTGAAATCGGCGGCCAGCGCTACGAGGCGATCGTGGAAGTCGGGGCGGTGGATGCCGGCGACGCGGTGATTGTGCGCGGACGCACGGCGTTTGCCCTTCTGGTCGAAAAGGAGGGCGTATGACCACGCTCGCGCTGCTGTTTTTGATCGGGACGCTGTTACTCACGGCGGAGATTTTTTTGCCCGGCGGCATAGCCGGTGTAGCCGGGGCGGTGGTCCTGTTGGTGGGCAGCGTGCTGGCCTTTAACCAGTACGGGCTGACCGGCGGGGTTTGGGCCAGTGTCGGCGCGTTAGGGCTGCTCGGAGTGATGCTATACGTCGAACTGGTGCTGCTGCCTAAAACCAAACTTGGACGCTCGCTGGTGGTAAATGCGACGGTGGATTCCACCAGCCAGCCACCCATCGCGCGGGCCGAAGACGTAGTCGACCAGCCGGCGGTGGCGCTGACGACTTTGGCTCCAAGCGGATTTGTGCAGGTGGCGGGGCGGCGCTTCGAGGCGTTTTGCCGCTCGGGCTACGCTGCAAAAGGTGCCGACTTACGTGTCGTCGGCGTAGATAATTTTCGTCTCATCGTTATCGTTTCAAACCCAATTTCCTCATGAACAACCTACCGTTACTCATCCTCATCCCGCTCGTCATCGCCATCCTCATTGCGGCTGGCGTTTTTATTTCCTTCATCGGCGTTTGGCTTAAAGCCCGCCTCAACGGTGCGCCCGTCGGCATCCTCACCTTGTTGGGCATGCGCCTGGGTGGCGTGCCTTACAGTCTGGTGGTCGATGCGCGGATCACTGCGGTGAAAGCCGGCATCGAGGTCACCACCGACAAGATCTCCGCGCACTTCCTGGCTGGCGGCAATGTGGTGCCGACGGTGCAGGCGCTGGTTGCCGCGCAAAAGGCCGGTATCGTGCTCGATTGGGACCGCGCCTGCGCGATCGATCTGGCGACCAAAGGCTCTGGTAAATCCGTGGTCGAGGCCGTGCGCACCTCAGTCGATCCCAAGGTGATCGATTGCCCCAACCCCGAGTCCGGCCGCACCACTATCGACGGCGTGGCCAAGGACGGCATCCAGGTAAAAGTTAAGGCCCGCGTGACGGTGCGCACCCACCTTGATCGTTTCGTGGGTGGTGCCAAGGAAGAGACCATCATCGCCCGCGTCGGCGAGGGCATCGTTTCCACCATCGGTACATCGGAGAGTTACAAGGTGGTGCTGGAGTCGCCTGATAGCATTTCCAAGACGGTGTTGGCGCGCGGCCTCGATGTGGGCTCGGCTTTCGAGATTCTTTCCATCGACATCGCCGACGTGGACGTGGGCGAAAACGTGGGTGCCAAACTGCAGGAAGCACAGGCTGAAGCCAACAAGAGTATCGCCCAGGCGCAGGCTGAAATCCGCCGCGCGGCCGCCGTGGCCGTCGAGCAGGAGATGAAGGCCCGCGTGCAGGAGATGCAGGCTGAAGTGGTTCGCGCTCAGGCCGAAGTGCCGCGCGCACTCGCCGAGGCGTTCCGCTCCGGTCGTCTGGGTGTGATGGACTACTATAAGATGGAAAACGTGCAGGCCGATACCGCCATGCGGAAATCGATCTCGCAGCCCGGCGACGGCCAGAAATCCTGAGTGTTAGCCTGAAAATCCTGCGCGGCTCGAACCTCACCCTTAACCCGAAATAGCCCCATGGATTGGATTAAAGATAACTTGCAGCTCATTCTGGCGATCGCCGGTGCGATCGCCTACTGGCTGAACGCGCGCAAGAAAGATCAAGCCGGCGAGCCTGCCGACTACGATGGCGACGGCGAGCCGGACAACCGTCCGCAATCGGGTCGCAGTCTGCATGAGCAGGATGACACGTCGCTGCACGACGAGAACACGCGGCGAATTCAGGAGGAGATTCGCCGTAAGATCGCGGAGCGACAAGGCGGCGGCGGGCTTCGGCCAATAGCGGAGGCTGAGTCGCTTCCGCCGTCGCTACCCGTCTCGCAAGGCGGGGCCCCGGCCCCGGTTGCGCGGCAGCAGCCGGCGGTGCGTCGGCGCGAGGTGGCGGCACCATATGCGATGGATGATACGCAGCGCGCCACGGTGGAGCGCGAGGCGGCCGCGGTGCTGGAAAGCCAGCGGGCGTTGGCCGAACAACTCGCGATGCTCAATCAACGCCGTGCGGAAACCGGTCGATCGGCGCGGGCGATGAGGGAAAACGTGGAGTTGGCGACTGCTGCCGCCTCAGCTGCGGGACGGGCGCGTATGCCAGACGACGCCAGTCTATTGAGCGATTTGCGCAACGCCCGCTCGCTGCGCAAGGCGATCGTGATGCGCGAAGTGTTGGGCACGCCGGTCGCCCTGCGCTGAGGTTTTTCAGCTGGCGTGGTCGGTGGACGTGATGGGTGGGGCGGTTTCCAGGGAGCCCCCTTTCCTCACCTTCTGCTGGTGCAACCCCAGCAGAAGCCCGAGTTTAGCGCTTCATTATCAAGGTGCCAGGTCCACCCATTTCCAGCCTCGGCTGTCGAGCGGATTGGTCGTCCAGTTCAGCACCTTGGGGTTGAGCGCGTAGACACGGCTGTAGAAGTAAATCGGGATCACGGGGACTTCGTCGGCGAGGATAGCCTCAAGTTTCTGGTAAACCGCCATGCGCTCCGGTTCGGTTTTGGTTTCCAAAGCCCCGCGCAACAGCTGGTCATAGTCCGGGTTTGACCAACCGGTCTGGTTGTTGCCCCCGCCGGTGGTCCACAGGTCGAGAAAGGTGTGCGGGTCGTTGTAGTCTCCAATCCAGCCCGCGCGGGCGACTTGGAAGTTACCCGTGCGCTGGGTATCGAGGTACACTTTCCATTCCTGGTTGGTGATCGTGGCGTTTACCCCGAGGCGGGTTTTCCACATTTGCTGGATCGCCTCGGCGATGATCCGGTGGCTCTCGGAGGTGTTAAACAGGATATCAATGGGCGGCAGGTTTTTGCCGTCGGGATACCCGGCCTCGGCGAGAAGGCGTTTGGCTTCGGCGAGGTCGCCCGTGAGTTGGGCCGTGGCGGTGAACTTGAGGGAGGGCGGGGTGAAGTGGAGGGCGGGCGACTGGCCTCCGCTACGCAGAATGCTGCGAATGATAGCCTCGCGGTCGATGGCGAGGGCAAGGGCCCGGCGCACGCGGCGGTCGTCGAGGGGCTTTCGGGTGACGTTAATCCGGTAGTAATAAACGCCGTAGTAGGGGTCTTGGCGGTAACTGGCGGGGTTTTCGCGGCGATAGGTTTCGATTTTTCCGAGTGGCAGGGTGTTGCAGTAATCGAGTTTGCCGGTGCGGAAGAGCCGCTCCTCGGTTTCAGCGCTGTCGATCGCGTAGAACTCGATGCCGTCGAGGCGCACGTGGTCGTGGTCCCAGTAGGTGCGCGAGCGGGCGACGGTGATTTTCTGGTTGGGCGACCATTCGACGAGGTTGAACGGACCGTTGCCCACGTAGTTGCCGGGGCGCGTCCAGGCGTTGCCCTTGCGGTCGGGCTCCCCGAATTTGCGCAACGTGGGCAGGTGCACCGGGAACCACGCGTAATGCTGAAGCGATTCGAGCAGGAAGGGCGTGCGGTGTTTGAGCGTGAGCCGGAGGGTGTGCGCATCGACCGCTTGGGCCCCGACTTGGGCAAAATCGGTGAGTTTGCCCGTGTTGAAATCCTCGGCGTTGACCAGGTGGAATAACTTGTAGGCGTATTCAGCGCCCAGTGACGGGGTGAGGATGCGCTTAAACGAACTCACGAAGTCCTGTGAGGTCAGTGGTTCGCCGTTGGACCACTTGGCGTTGGCGCGCAGGTGAAAGGTGTAAGTCAGGCCGTCTTCGGAGATATCCCAGCGCTCGGCCATTCCGGGGGCGATGTCGCCGTCGGGTGAATAGGTGACGAGGCCCTCGAGCAGGGCGGAGATGATCTTGTGCTCCGGCACGCCGGTGACCACATGCGGATCGAGGTCCTGGGGTTCGGTGCCGTTGCCCACGCGCAGGATTTTGGGGCTGGCGGCGGGTGCAACGGATGAAGTGGAAGGAGTGGCACCGGCCGGACCGGGCTCATTTTTCGAGCAACCAGAGAGCGCCGTGAGCAGGCCAAGTGCGGTGAGCAGGCCGAGTGCTGTCGAGGCGGAGAACGGGTGGAGTCGACTCATGGAGCTGCGGAACATAGCGCTTTTAGGAGGGGTTTTTTTAACCGCAGGGCGAGGGCGGGTCGGCGTGCAACGGTAAGCCGGAACAACTAACACAATGGGTTAGTTGTTGCCCTGCGCAGCGGTAGTGGCGGACGGTTCAGGCTCAAGCGACACGTGTTTGTAGGGGTGGTGGTCGAGCAGGGTGGAATGCCATCCTTTGACCGCTGGGTTTTTTAAGAAAACGTGGGTGTAGGTGTAGAGCGGTATAAAGGGGGCGTCGGCCACCAGGAGCGCTTCGGCCTGTTGGAAGAGGTCATGGCGGGCTGCGGTATCGGCTGTGCGTGCAGCCTGGAAGAGCAACTGGTCGTAGGCGGGTTTGCGCCAACCGCTTGAGTTGTTGCCGCTGTCGGCAGTCCACATGGAAAGGAAGGTGGCCGGGTCGTTGTAGTCACCGATCCATGACGACCGGAGGATCTGGAAGTCGCCGGCGCGACGGGCGGCCAACACGCTCTTGCCTTCCATGTTGAGCAGGCGGACTTCAAGTCCGAGCTCGCGCCGCCAGCCGGCCTGAACCGCTTCGGCGATGATGCGGTGGTTGTCGGAGGTGTTGAGCAACAGCTCGAGGATGGGCGCGCCTTTACCGCCGGGATAACCGGCCTCGGTGAGCAAGCGCCGGGCTTCCTCGTAATCGGTGGAAAAACGGGCTGCGGGGGTGTAACCGGCGGTGCCGGGAGGAGTGAAGGCGTAGGCGGGCGTCTGGCCTCCGCCGAGGATTTTTTCGGCTATGCCGGCACGGTCCACGGCGAGGGCGAGGGCACGGCGGATTTTGACCTCGTTGAGGAAGGGCCGGTTGGTGTTGAGCGTGTAATAGTAGGTTCCCAGATACGGATCGATGCGCAGCAGCTCGGGGTGATTGGCGCGGTAGGCGGAGACTTTCGCTAGCGGGAGTGCCTCGGTGAGGTGGAGCTGGCCGGAGCGGAAGGTACGCTCCTCGGCGTTGAGGTCCTCAATTGGCAGGAATCGAATCGCTTTCAACTGCACAATCGACCGGTCCCAGTAGGTGAGGGACTTGACCACCTCAATGTGCTGGCCGGTGCGCCATTCCTTGAGTGTGAAGGGGCCGTTGCCAACAAAGGTGTCAGGCCGGGCCCAGGGGTTGCCGCGCACATAGGGATCGCCTGATTTGTGCAGCGTGGGAAGGTGCACGGGCCACCAGACCCAGTGTTGTAAAAGGGATAAAAAATACGATGCGGGGTGCTCCAGGCTGATGCGCACGGTGCGGGCGTCTGGCGCGGAGAACCCGACCTTGGTGAAGTCGGTGAGCGCGCCCTTGTGGAAAGCTTCAGCGTTTTGGACGATGTAGAGCAGGCTCGCGTTGTCGGCAGCAAGCGAGGGCGTCAGCACGCGTTGCCATGAGGCCAGGAAGTCACGCGCGGTGACGGGATTGCCGTTTGACCAATAGGCGTCGGCGCGGAGGTAAAAGGTGTACGTTAGTCCGTCTGGGGATAACTCCCAGCGTTCGGCGACGCCGGGAACGGGGGCGAGGGTTTGCGGGTCTTCGGCGACCAGTCCCTCAAATAGGGCGGAAAGCACGGTGTAATCGTTGGCGGTGGTCGCGAGGTGCGGGTCGAGGTCGGCCGGCTCGGGGCCCATGCCGCGAAGGAGGGTTTTCTCCCGGTTGCCGCGCTCGACAGCAGTTTCGCGTTTCAAGCAGCCGGTGAGGCCAAGCGGAATGGCAATCAAAAGCACCAAAAGGCACAAAACTAAGGAGCTGCGAGGGGGCATGTTTTTGTGAGCCTTTGTGATTTCAGTGGAGGCGGTCATGACTTGGAAATTAACGCGACGGCGTGGGCTGCGATGGCGAGCCCCTGGCCGATTTGATCAACACCCTCGTTGGTCGTGGCCTTGAGGCCGATTTGGGAAACGTCCAGGCCGGTCGAGCGGGCGAGGGCCGCCTTCATTTCGGTGAGGCGAGGGTAAATCTTCGGGAGTTCCGCGATGAGTGAGGCATCGAGGTTAACGATTTTCCACCCACGGGTGCGCAACTCGGTGGTTACGCGTTGGAGCAGGACCTGTGAGTCGATGTTTTTGTAGGCCGGATCGGTGTTGGGGAAAAAATGGCCGATGTCGGGGAGGGCGGCGGCACCGAGCAGCGCGTCGCAAATCGCGTGGGTCAGGCAGTCGGCGTCGGAATGGCCGTCCAAGCCTACGGGGCACTCGGGAAAATGCACCCCGCCGAGGATCATCGGCCGGCCATTAACGATGCGATGGATGTCGTAGCCGTGACCGATTCGTAAATTCATAAAAAGCCAAGCTCCCCGGGGGCAAACACCCAGCTTTTAGGCGGTCTGCTGGGCCAGCAGATACTCGAACCAGGGCAGATCGGCAGGAGTGGTGAGTTTGGGGTTGGGGAGTGGGTTTTCGAGAATCGCGATCGGGTGCTTGAGCAGCTCGACTGCGGCGGCGTCGTCGGTGATGTGTAGCCGTTTCTTGGCGACCTTGGCGTAGGCTTCGACGATCAGATCCCGGTCGAAAACCTGCGGGGTTTCCATCGCCCAAAGTTTGTCGCGATCGAGCGATTTGAGGTGGCCGTCGACACGGTGCTCTTTAATCGAGTCGGTGACGCGGTGCGCGAGTACGACGGCGTCTTCGCGCAGCACGATTTTGTGCAGCGCGATGAGCTGATCGACGGTCACAAAGGGACGCGCGCAATCGTGGATGAAAACCTTGCTGATGTCGGGTGGCAGCGCGGCAAGCGCTGCGGCGACCGAGTCTTGGCGTTCTTCGCCGCCGGGCACGAAGAGGGTGGGAGTGGGCGCGTAGGCGGACAACTCCATCATCTGCTTCTGGTCGCGGTAAACGATGACGTAGAAATCGGCCACACCGCTCTCGGCAAAGGTGGTGGCTGAGTGGACGAATAGCGGGCGTCCGCCGAGGGGAGCGAGGATCTTGTCCTCGACGGCTCCGTTCATGCGTTGACCGCTACCAGCGGCGAGGAGGATGGCGGCGGTACGAGGCATGTTTTTTTAGCGGTTTAGGCGGACGTTTGGGGTGACTTGGCGGTTTAGGCTGACGCGAGTTCGGCCAAGATGCCGCGGGTGGCGGCAACCGGATCCTTGGCTTTGAGAATGGGGCGGCCAACGACGATGTAGCTGGAGCCAGCACGTGCCGCATCGGCCGGGGTCATGATGCGTTTTTGGTCGTCGCCACCCGCTTCACCGGCGGGGCGGATGCCAGGGGTGACGAGTTGCACGCCAGCGGGAAGTTGCGCGCGCAACAGGCCGACTTCCAGGGGCGAGCAAACCAACCCGTTAAGGCCGGCCGTCGCGGCGAGTTGACCCAAGCGGGCAACGTGAGCCTCGGGGCTGACGTTAATGCCCAGTTCCGCCAGGCCGCTGGCATCCATCGACGTGAGCACGGTGACGCCAAGCAGGAGCAAATCGGGTTTGGTTTGAAGCTGGGCCTTGCGGGCGAAACTCATCATCTCGCGTCCACCGCCGGCGTGCAGCGTCAACATTCCGATTGGCAGGGGGGCGAGGGATTCGACGGCCTTGGCAACGGTGTTGGGGATGTCGTGCAGCTTGAGATCGAGGAAGATGTTGAACCCCTCGTCGGCGACAGCCTTGACGTAATCGGGGCCGTAGGCGGTGAACATTTGCAGGCCGATTTTCACCCAGCGCAATTCACCGCGCAGTTGGCGGAGCAGCGGGGCTGCTTCTTCACGGGTGGGAACGTCGAGGGCGAGGATGAGATCGCAAGGCATGAGATTGGGGCCATTAATGCACGTGAATAGCGGGTAATCTAAAGAAAATTCGTCCGCTGTGCGGATTGGCGTTTCTTCATGAGGGCCGGTCGGTTTAGTGGTGGGCGTGCGTATCGAGCTGCCCTGTCCTGCGAAACTTAACCTCTTCCTCGCCATCACCGGCCGGCGCACGGATGGATTTCACGACCTCGTTTCGGTCGCCGCACCGCTAGAATTTGGCGACACCCTAGTTGTCGAATCTCGACCTGCGGGATTTACCTTGGAGTGCGATGACGCATCGCTGGAGATCGATGAGACGAACCTGGTTTTACGCGCGGCCCGGGCGTTTGCGTTGGTGGCGAAGTGGGATGGCGGCGCGCATTTTTCGCTGCAAAAACGCATCCCCATGGGCGCGGGCCTCGGTGGCGGCAGCAGTGATGCGACGAGCGTGTTGCTGGCCTTGAACCAGCTCGCCGGCACCGTGCTCAAGCGCGATGAGTTGGCAGCTGTGGCCGGGCAACTGGGCTCGGATTGCGCGCTTTTCCTCGCCGGTGGCCCGGTCGTTAT
>JBILJE010000380.1:0-2791 GCA_044377395.1 Rariglobus sp.
GATGATCCAGATCCAGGCGGGCAACCATCCGAACCAAGTCGCGGCCAGGATGGGCCCGACGATGGGACCGGCGGCGGCGATGGCGGAGAAGTGTTGCGGCAGGAGCCAGCTCCAGCGCGCAGGCTCAAAGTCCTTGCCGTCGCGCTGGGTGTGGGCGGGCGTGATCTCGGTGTTTTCGAGCCCGGCGACGCGGACGAGGACACGCCCCATCCAGCGGTACGCCAAGCCGAGAATAAGAGCAGAGAGGGCGAGAAAAAGGATCAGATTCATGCGGTTCTATATCAAGCGGACAGGAAACTGAACGCGGCAGTTTGGCTGACTGCGAGGCACGGACTATGCAAGGCCGAAGCCCAGAAAACAGGAAAGCGCGAAAAAAAGGAAATGAGCCATCTGGGTCTGTTCGGAGATTTCCTCGGCCATCGATCTCGTCTTAGCCGCTGAGCAGACTGGAAGTCTGCGCTACTTTTTAGGCATGGTATTTCACGCCAATGTGTTAGCGGCTTTGCAGACTGAAGCGGTTGAGTCCGCTTTTGCGGCAGGTATCCATCACAAAGGTCAGGGTTTTCAGCGGCGTCGTTTCGTCGGCACGAATCAGCACCGGCGTGTCTTTGTCCAATTCGCGCACCTTCCGGAGCAACTCGGCGAGTTGCGCCTCGCTCGTCGCCTGCCCGTTGAAGGAGAGTCCGGCGTCTTTGGAAATACCGATGGTCACCGGGCCCTTGAACTCGTTTTTGCCGGCCGTTTCCACTTTGGGCAGGGTGATATTGAGCGTCGCCGAGGAGCGAAACTGCATGGTGACGAAGGCGAAAAAAACCAGCATCACGAGCACGTCGATCAACGGCACCAAGTTGAGCTCGGGGCGCTTGCGACGGCGTTGGTAAAGTCCGCTCATGGGCGCACGGTACCGGCAAAAACCGGCAGCTCAAAGTTCAATTTCATATCCACCCCGGGCACGTCGGCCCGAGCCGTGAAGGTCCACACCGTCTGGTCGTCGGGATTGTCTAAGGTGGTCGACTCCGTCTCAGCAGGAAGTCGGCAGCGCAGGCCGATTTCCTGCCCAGGCGCGAGCGGCCCGCTATGCGACTGCTCATGGGACCACAGTTTTTTCACGGTGGTACTGCGCTTCTTACCGTGCCCAACGGAGATGCGCCGCTCGCTGGTGAGCGAGAGATTGAGCACGGCACCGAGAGGCAGGGATTGCGGCAGATAAAGCCGCGCATCGACGGGAGCACCTGGACGCAGGGGAAGCGATCCGAGATCAAGACGCGCGCCGCGGTACTTGCGGGAGTGCAGGATCGTTCGAACGCAGAAAACCGAAACCACCACCACCAGAAGGAGCGCAGCAGAGAGCACCCACTTAAAGGCCCCTTCGCCCGCCCAACTCGGACGCAGGGCGGACCACAACGGCCAGGTCACGAGGTTGATCCACCCGAGCACCGCACTCGCCGCGAGCATACCAGAGCCGAGCCGCGCCTGTATCGAGGGGCTTTGCCACTCCTGGCGCCAAAGCCACGGTTCCTGCGGGTTGAGTCGTTTCAGCCGCGCCTTGCGGGCATTCGCACGCGCGTTCACGACACCGCTAGCAAACAAACTCAGACCGACACCGCCAAACATAATGCCAAAAACAGCCCGAAAAAGCCCCATCTCAGGACGCCACTCTGGGTTCAGCATCGCCTGGACAGGGTCGGCGGGATTGACAAAGCAATCGACCGGCCCCCCCGAGCGTTTCGCGCCATCAAGCAAACGGTGCATCCGGTGCTGGTAGTTGCCGATGTTGTCGAGGCCGCTGGACAGGCCAACGCGCTCGCCATGGTAAACATGGCCGTTGTAGGTGTAGACGTAGCTCGCAGTGGACTGGTAGGTATAACCACCCTTGGACGAACGACTGGTCTTTAACGCAGCCGCTTCGATCTTGGCGGGCACAACCACCCAGGTGGCAAGAATGCGCTGACTCTCTACCACGTCGCGCCACAGCCACCCCGTCATGAAAATGCCAACTGCGGCAAACGGCAGCGCAAAGAGCGCGAGGAAAATACTACCTACAAGGGACGCGGGGCGATTGGCCATGGGGCTCAGGGGCGCGTCGCCCGGGCGAGAATGCGCTCCAGCAACACATCGAGTTGCGCGGCATACTTTTCCACCCGGCGCTGCAAAATGCCGCCGCCAACCAGGGCCGGCACCGCAATGATCAGGCCGATCACCGTCGCAGACAGCGCCAGCGACACGCCACTGGTGAACTTGGCCGGATCAGGCATGCCGGTGGAACCGGAAATGCTCGAAAACACCCGGATGAGCGACCACACCGTGCCGGTCAGCCCGATCAGCGGCGCGCCGGCATAAATCACATCTAGATAAGGTAAACCGCGCTCCATACGCACGATTTCAAGACGGGCAAACGCCTTGGTCGCGTCGGGGTCGGAGGGATGCTGTTCGGCAAAAGTGATAATGCGGGCCAACACCGAGTGTTGTCCGCCAGTGACTGGTTTGCCGCTCACCACCGCGTCCACGAGGTCGTCGGGTAAAATGATCGAGCTGCGCAGTCCGTAGGTTCGCTCGGCTAGAATGTAGACCAGAGCGACCGAGCACACCGCGAGTGGATAGATGAGGACGTCAGCCCCTTTAAAGATGTCGATGACAGCGAGAATCATGTGGAGGAGGCGTGGTGCAGTTAGAGCGTTTTACGCGGAAGTGTAGCCGCAAAAGAACGCATAGAGCGCAAAGAGGAATCGGCTTTGGCTTAGCTTTGCGATCCTTGCGTTCCTTTGCGGCTAAAAATCCGATTCCGCTAGAG
>JBILJE010000381.1:0-2784 GCA_044377395.1 Rariglobus sp.
CACGACGGGATAGTCACACCAGCCACTAAAGTGCTCGATATCGGCCTGATGCCAGCGGGCCTGAGGCGGCCAGATCGGTGGCGCGGGTACGCGGTCGATGCTGTCGATCAACGGAGCTACCGGACGCAGGAAACGGGCTAATTCGCCCGTGCCGGCACCGAGTTCGAGCACGCGTTCGTCGGGTTCCAGGTGCTTGGCCAACGTCGAACGGAACCAGCGGGCGTTGCCCATCAGCCGGTTGATCACCCGCAGGTCGCGCCGACTTTGCAGCGCGTCGGGGTGCTCCGGCGGAAGCGAATCGAGCAACTCGGGTACCAGTAGCCGGAGGTCGTTAAGCTGAGCCATAAGAGCGGGTCCGAAGCGGCTAAGTGGGGCCTCAGAGCGGATTGTCGGTGGCGATGAATTCCCAGGGCAGGTCGAACTTGGCAGCCAATTCGGCGGCGAGCGCTTTTACCCCGTGAACCTCGGTGGCGTAGTGGCCGCACAGGTACAGATTCAACTTCTGTTCCTGGGCGGTATTAAACCACTCCTCTCGCAATTCGCCGGTGACGAGCGTATCAACGCCGGCTGGCAACAACTCGGGGATAGCGCTGTTGCCACTGCCGCTGCAGAAGGCCACGGCGGCGGGCTCAGTGGAGCCGTATTCAATCGCAATGACGCGAGCGTAGAGGCTTTCCAGTTGCGCACGTAGGGCCGAACGCGAGCCCGAGTAGGACGCGATACGCCCGATGGCCTCGCCGTCACGCACCAGGAAAGGGCGCTCAGGCACAAGCCCGAGTTGGCGGGCGAGCAGGGCGTTGTTGCCCAATTCCGCATGCCCGTCGAGCGGGAGGTGGTTACTATAAAGCGCGCAGTCGCCGCCGATGAGCGTGGCCACGCGTTCGTAGGCCGGGCCGGTGAGCGGCCGAGGCATGTCCCAATACATGCCGTGGTGCACGATGAGAAAATCCACTCCGGCGGCGACGGCCTGCCGGAAGGGATCCACGCCGGAATCGACGGCCGCGCCGATCTTGGTGACACGTCCGCGATTGGCTAATTGGAGACCGTTGAAGGCGCCGGGCGCGTCCTTGTAGGCCGAGCGCCGGGTCCGTTCGTCGCAATAGGTCACGAGGTCTTGCAGTGTGGGCATGGCGGGTTGATGGGGCTGCGGATTCAGGGTGGCAATTTTCAAAACGCGGGCTACCGCTTGGGCCTATGAGCGAAACGTGCTCCGCGGTTGATCTAATCGCCCAAGCCACCCGACAATTCACCGAGCGCCCCTCGTGGGATGATTATTTCATGGCCACCGCCGTGCTCATCTCGACGCGCTCCCCGTGCGAACGGCTCCATGTGGGCTGCGTCATCGTCAGCGGCGGCGAACGCCAAAACCGCCTCATCGCCGCCGGCTACAACGGCTTTTTGCCCGGCACCCCGCACCTTTCGCGCCTGCGCGAAGGACGCGAGCAAGCCACCGTGCACGCCGAGCAAAACGCCATTGCCGACGCCGCCCGCCGCGGTAGTTCGGTCGAAGGCAGCATAGCCTACGTCACCCATTTCCCCTGTATTAACTGCGCCAAAATCCTCGCCGCCTCAGGCATTTCGGAGATCCGCTACCGCGAGGATTACAATAATGACCCATTGGTCGGCCCGCTGTTAGCGGACGCCAACGTGACGGTCGTGAAACTTTGAGCCCGCTACTCAATTATTTAATTACCGATGACCGCTCGTAATCCCCAATCTTCGTCCGAACTGGGTGGATCGTTGCTCTTGGCGCATCCCTCTCTGCGCGACGAAAACTTTAAGCACGCAGTTATCCTGATCGCCTCCCACGACAGTGAGGGGGCGATGGGCGTGGTGTTGAACCGCCCGCTCGACCAATGCCTCGGTGAACTCAACACCGAGTTCGGCATGAGCGGTTTGGCACAAGTGCCGCTCTTCGCTGGCGGTCCCGTGGAGCCGACCCAGGTGATTTTATGCGTGTGGCGGCCCAATCCCGAGGGCGATGGCTTTCAACTCATGTTCGGCATTGACCCGCAGCGAGCGGAGGAACTGGTCAACGAGGAGGGCGTGCACATGCGCGCGTTCCTCGGTTATGCCGGTTGGACCGCCGGACAAGTCGAGGAAGAGCTGGAGCGGGACACTTGGGTGGTCAGCCCACTGGTGGCCGATCTACTGGAAGATTCACCCGACGAACAACTCTGGCGCGACCTGCTCGCACAGATAGATGATGAGTGGAAGCTGCTCGCCGACGAGCCCGATGACCCCAGTGTGAATTGAGTAAAAATCCCCCAAAAATTCCGTTGACAGTGGCGCGTGCCAACAGTGTTTTCGAACCTTTATGAAAGTTGTTTCCTCCATCAAATCCGCGAAGAAGCGTCACCCTGCTTGCCAAGTTGTCCGCCGCAAAGGCCGCATCTACGTCATCAACAAGGTCGAGCCTCGCTACAAGGCCCGCCAAGGTTAATCCAACCCCCTATTTAATACCGTGAAAGCCGAAGGCCATCCCGTACTCAATAACGTTTGCTACCTCGATGTTTCGAGCGGCAAGCGCTTCCAAACCAAGTCCACGATGAAGTCCGCCCGTAAGGAAGTCATCGATGGCGTCGAATTCTTCATCGTTTTACGCGATGTGACCTCTGATTCGCACCCCGCCTACACCGGCGAGAAGCGCATCGTGGACACCGCCGGCCGTGTCGAGAAGTTCACCAACAAGTTCAAGCGCGGTTCCGTCAAGGCCAAGTAAGCCCCAAGAGTCTTCGCTTTATAAGCCCGCCCTTATCGGCGGGCTTTTTTGTGCCCATTTAC
>JBILJE010000099.1:0-9682 GCA_044377395.1 Rariglobus sp.
GCGTGGCTGCGAGCGCCTCGCGCACTGCATCCGGCTGGGTACTGCCTGCGCGTTTGATGGCATCGGCAAGCACGAGCGCTGAGTCATAGCCGAGCGCGGCCATCGCGTCGGGCATTTCGTCGTTGTAGCGGGCCTTGTAGTTTTTCACGAAATTCTGGACGGCGGGCGACGTGTCTTCCGGTGAATAATGCGTCGAGTAGTAGCAGCCTTCCAGTGCAGCACCGCCGATTTGCATCAGCTGGGGGGCTTCCCAGCCGTCGCCACCGAACAGCGCAGCGGTGATGCCGAGCTCGCGGGCCTGTTTGGCAATCAGCGCCGCTTCGCTGTAATAACCGGGGATAAAGATGCCGCCGACTCCAGTGGCCTTGATCGCGGTGAGCTGGGAGCGGAAGTCCTTGTCACCTTCAGAGTACTTTTGCTCGATGGCGATTTCGCCTCCATCGGAAAGGAACCGTTCTTTGAAAAACTTGGACAGGCCCACGCTATAGGCGGAGGAGACGGAGGTGAGCACGGCGACGCGGCGTAAACCGAGGTCTTCACGGGCGAACTTGGCCATGACGGTGCCTTGGAACGGATCTATGAAGCAGACCCGAAAAACATATGTGCCCACGGCGGTGACCTTCGGGTTGGTCGAGGCGGGCGAGACCATGGGGATCTTGGAGCTTTGGGCGATGGGGGCCATTTCCAGCGAACGGCTGGAGGCGACTTCGCCGAGCAGCGCCACGACTTTGTCGCGCGAGATCAGTTTGCGTGCGGCGGTGGCGGACTCGCCTGCCTTGGTTTGGTTGTCCTCGGTGATCAGTTTGAGTTGGCGGCCAAGTACGCCGTCGGCGGCGTTGAGCTCCTCGATGGCGAGCAGCGTGCCTTTATGGGAGGACTGGCCAAAGGCGGCCTCTTTGCCGGTGAGCGAGGCGATTTCGCCGATTTTGATCGGGGCACCTTCGTTGGCGTGGAGGGAGGCGGTCTGGAGGGCGAGCAGGCTAAGGACCGCGATCTGACGAAAACGGGAGATCATAAGTTAAGTGGTTGAGTTAAAAAAGGCACTGCGTTCGAGAGGCAATGCGTCGGACTGTCTAGTTTCAACACTGGTTTTAGGATGCATGCCACAAGGCGAATTCAGGATTCCGGCATGCCGTTATGGGCGCTCCTCCCTCGCGATTAGGCGCAGGAAAAATGCCGGTGATTTTTTCGTGTCTTCCGCTGCGTTCCCCGTTCCCATCGCAGCCCATGTCTTCCGCTCCCGAGAAACTCACGCCGATGATGCAGCAATACTTCGAGGTGAAACGCGGCCTTCCGCGCGACACGATCCTGCTGTTCCGGCTGGGCGATTTCTACGAGATGTTCTTCGACGACGCCGCCACCGCCTCCAAACTGTGCGGGCTCACCCTGACCAAGCGCGGCGAAACGCCCATGGCGGGCATTCCCCATCACGCGGCCGACAATTACATTTCCAAGCTGCTCGCCGCAGGTAAAAAGATCGCGATCTGCGACCAAGCCGAGCCCGCCAAACCCGGTAAACTGGTCAAACGCGCCGTCACACGTATCCTTTCGCCGGGCACAACCCTCGCCGCCAACCAGCTCGACGCCCAGCGCAACCACTACCTGTGCGCCCTTTCCTTGGACAAAGTCGGCCTGCACGCCGCCTGGCTCGACCTGTCCACGGGTGAATTCAAGGTCGCCACCGACGCGCGCCCCGAAAATCTCCTGCCCGTTCTAACCGCACTCGATCCAGCCGAGCTAATCGTCATCGAGGGCGAAATCGAGCGCTGGAAAACCGCCCCGCACGACCAGGCCGCCACCCACGCGCTGCACGCCTTTTGCGAGCCGCGCCTGTGCACCGACTTGCCGGGTTACCACTTTGAAACCTCCGAGGGTGTGCGCACCGTCATGTCGACTCTGGGTGTGCTCAACTTGCAAGGCTTTGGCCTCGCCCACGACCACCCCGGGCTCGGGCCGGCCGGAGCGTTGGTCCACTACGCCACGGAAAACCTCTGCGCCAAACCCGAGAACCTGCGCTCGCTTCAGGAATACCGCAGCGCCCGCACGCTCCTGCTCGACCCGGCGACCTTGCGCAACTTGGAGGTTTTCCAGTCCGCCCGGGCCACACGCGAGGGCTCCTTGCTCGCCGCGATCAACCGCACCGGCACCTCCGCCGGCGCCCGCATGCTGGAGCGTTGGCTCGCCGCCCCGACCCTCGATTTGACCGAGATCCAGCGCCGCTCCGCCCTGATCGGTGAGTTGCTGGGCGACCCCATGCACTTGGGCGAACTGCGTGAAGGCCTCGGCCAAGTGCGCGATATCCCGCGCATTTTAGGCCGCCTGCAAAACCGACTGCGCAACCCGCGCGAATTGGGCGGCATCCGCGACACCCTTGCGCAACTGCCCGCCATCCGCGCGACCCTCGCCTCGTTCGGGCCGGACTCCCTGCTCGCGGCCCTGCGCGCGCTCATCCAGGAGCTGCCCGAGCTTGGACAACTGTTGGCAGTGGCTTTGGCCGACGAACTGCCCGCCGATTTGGCTGACGGTAACTACATTCGCGCCGGTCACGACGCCGAGCTCGATCGCCTGCGTTCGCTCACCAGCGACAACAAAACGTGGCTTTCGGACCTTGAGCGCGCCGAGCAGGAACGCACCGGAATTCGCAGTTTAAAGATCAAGTTCACCAATAATTTTGGGTACTACATCGAGATCACCAAGGCCAACCTGCACCTCGTGCCCGTCGACTATATCCGCCGCCAGACCACGGTGAACGGTGAGCGTTACGTGACGGAGGATTTGCGCTCCAAGGAAAAGGGAATTTTCCACGCCGAGGAAAACGCCCTCGCCCGCGAGCAGTCGCTGTTTGCCGACTTGGTGGCCAAGGTGCTCGACGAGTCCATCGCCTTGGCGCAGACCGCCGAAACCCTGGCCGAACTCGACGTGCTGGCCGGTTGGGCGGTGCTGGCCCGCGAGTGGGACTATTGTCAGCCCGTGCTCGATGACGGTGACGCGTTGGAGATCAACGAAGGTCGCCATCCGGTGGTCGAGCAGATGCTCAAAAACCCCGCGGTCGCCGCCGGCCGTGGCACCACCGCGTTCGTGCCCAACGACACGTTGCTCACTTCCTCCGATGCCCAGCTTGCGCTGATTACGGGCCCGAACATGGCCGGTAAATCGACCTACATCCGCCAAGTCGCGCTCATCACCCTTCTGGCCCAAGTCGGTTGCTGGGTGCCCGCCAAGAGCTGTCGGGTCGGGCTGGTGGACCGGATTTTTTCACGCGTGGGCGCAAGCGACGACCTAGCCCGGGGCAACTCGACGTTCATGGTCGAGATGAACGAGACGGCCAACATCCTCAACAACGCCACCGACCGCTCGTTGATCATTCTGGACGAGATCGGTCGCGGCACCTCGACCTACGACGGTTTGTCCATCGCGTGGGCGGTGGTCGAGCACCTGCACCGCGACGCCGAACGCGGGCCGCGCACGCTGTTCGCCACCCATTATCAGGAGTTAACCCAACTCGAAAAGTACCTCGCCCGCCTGCGCAATTTTTCTGTCGCGGTGAAGGAGTGGAACGACGAGATCGTCTTCGTGCGCCGGGTGATCCCCGGAGCGGCCGACCGCAGTTACGGTATTCAGGTGGCCCGGTTGGCGGGATTGCCGATCAGCGTCATCGACCGCGCCAAGGTGATTTTGCAAAAGCTGGAAAGCGACGACTCCAGCGTGGAGTTGCCTGCCAGCGCAGCGAGTGCGCCCAAGGCCAAGCCGAAGAAGAAGATCACCGTCGCCCCGTCCGACGACAACCAGCTCAGCTTGCTGTAATCGGGTGGGGCACCCGAAGTAGCGCAGACTTCCAGTCTGCCTTCCCGCTCGGAGCAGACTGGAAGTCTACGCTACTTTAAGGCGGCTGCAGGTGAACGCAGAAACGTTCTAGCGGCGCGTCAGCAGGACGGCCGGGGCCTGGTAATCCCTGAGCGTTGCGTAGGCGGTGCCGACTTTGAGTCTGACTTCAAAGCGCAGCGGCAGTCGTTCGTGGTCGGTGGAAATCCACACGCTCACTTGGCCTCCTTTACGGAACATGCCTTTGGGGTTACCGACCATGCGGGGGACCAGGAGGAGGGCTTTGCGCGGGCCTTTTGAGGTGGAGATGGTTTCCTCGCGCTCGGCGGTGATGCGGAGTGGGTAAAACTCGTTGTCAAACATCACCAGCGCTTCGTGGGATTGGCCTAATTCGAGGTCCCACGCGCGGCTTTGGATCAGGGCGGTGATCAGGTCCATCGGTGCGCCTGAGGGCAGCGGCAGGGTCGAGGAGCGTTTGGGGTCGAGTAAGTCGACGTAGCCGATTTCACGTTTGGCGTAGTCGAGGGTCATCGAAGCCTGGGTGTTTTTATCTTTCGAATGCGTGGCGGCGGTGGCGCTCAGCAGGCGGCCGCTGAGGGCGTCGAAGCGCGACTGCGCGGTGCCGTCAAAACGCAGCAGCTTGCGGATGACGCCTCGTGTGCGCGTTTGGGTTTGGACCAAGAGTTGGGGCCGGCCATTTACCACCTCGGACTGGGCGCTGATTTTGATCTCTCCGGCACGGCTCACAGGGCCCCAGCCGACGTTATAAGTCAGGGCTTCACCGGGTTTGAGCAGGGCGACCGTTTCCTCTGCGCGCACTGTGTTGAGCAGGAGCAATCCTAACAAAAGGAGTAATCGAGGTTTCATCATGCTGGTGAGAAGAACGTGTCCACAGTTTAGAAAATCCACGGTTTCGTCGACGTTATTAAGCCCGCGCCTGCCCAGTGAACATGGGGTAATCACCCGATCGCCTGTTGATCAACGGCTTTGGATGATTTGATCGATTTGGATGCGGGTACCGCCTGCACCGCTTGCGAGATCGTTCCGCTATGCGCCGCCTCACCAATTGGCCATGCCGGTCGTCGATTCGGTCAGGTGGTGGCTGTTGTCCTGTTGGGTGACGACGATGAAGTGGCGGGAGTGCAGAGCGCGCAGGGTGCTGCGGTGGGCGATTGTCAAGTAGGTCACCTCGGGCAGGGTCGCGCGCAGGCTCAGATAAAAGGCGTGTTCGGCGGCTTCATCCATGGCGGAGGTGGACTCATCAAGAAAGAGCCAGAAGGGCTTGAGTAGGAAGATGCGCGCCAGCGCTACGCGTTGCTGCTCACCGCCGGAGAGCAACTGAGACCAGTGAGCACTTTCGTCCAGGCGCCCCGCCAACGAGGGCACTTGCGCCAACGCCAGCGCGGTGCGCACGGCCTCGTCTGTAAACTTTTCCGGCGGCTCGGGGTAGGTGACCACGTTGCGCAGTTTGCCGATCGGCAGATAAGGGCGCTGGGGCATAACCATGCAGCGGAACGGTGCCGGGAGGTGGACGAAGCCCTGCTCGTAGGGCCAGAGTCCGGCGAGGGCGCGTAAGAGCGTGCTTTTGCCGCAACCGGAGGGGCCGGTGATCAGGACGGAATCGCCGGGGGTGAGGGTGAAGTTTACGGGGGCGAGCAGCGGTTCACCATCCGGCCGAAACAGCGCTAGGTTTTTTACCACCAACTCATGACCGACCTTCCCCGTGGAGTAGATGCGGCTTTGGGTGGCACGCAGCTCGTGGGAATGCTCGATGCCGCGCATAAAACCGTCGAGTCGCTCGGTGACCGCCCACCAACCGGCGATGGTTTCGTAGCTGTTGATGAAAAAGTTCAGACAGCCCTGCACGCGTCCAAACGCACCGGTTAACTGCGTGAGTTGGCCCAAAGAGATCGTGCCGGCGAAAAACCGAGGGGCCGAAAGCAGCAGTGGGACGGAGTCGGACAGGCGGAAGTAAACCGACTTAAAGGCGTTGAGGTGAACTTGCTTGATAAGCCGGGCGTTGAAGTTGCCCACGATCAGCGAAAAACTTGCGCCGAGGGTGCGGCGTTCGGCCGGCTCGCCCTCAATCAGGGCGGTGCTTTCGCTGTTTTCGCGCAGGCGGATCAGGCCGAAGCGGAAATCGGCCTCCAGCTTTTCTTGTTCGTAGGCGAGGCCGATAATCGGCCGCCCCACGCGATTCACCAGCCAGCTGCCCAGCCAGGAATATAGAAAGCAAAACCAGACCAGGTGCCCCGGAATGGAGGTGATGAACGCCATGGTGGTTTCATAAGCGCGCCACAAAATCATATACGCCGGGGTCAGCCAGGTAAGGGTCTCGGGTAAACTCACTGGAGGGGGAATGCCCAGCGGGGTGGGCGGACCTTCAGAGAGGTTCCACAGGATGACCACAAAGGCCATGAATCCGATCACTGCGGAGACCACCTGCATGAGCAGGTCGAGGGAGGTGAAAACGAAGTTACGGATGTCCTCGCTGATGCGTTGGTCGGGGTTATCGCCGTGGAGCGAGTCGAGTTGGCCGAGGTAGTGGGCGCGGTCGCCCAGCCATTGATCGAGCAGCCGGGAGGTCATCCAGCGTCGCCAGCGTATTTTGAGCGACGAGAAAACGTAATCCTCGACCAGCCAAAAGGTGATGGAGAGGAAAATGAGGCCGATCATCACCCCGCCGAGGTGAACAAAGTAGCCGTAGTCGCCGCGTTGTACCGTGTCGAAAAAGGAGCGATTCCAGTATGAGAGGCGGATACCGATCCAGTTTTGGGCGATTGATGACAATAAAACGATGCCCATGAGCAGCCAGGCATGCTTTCGCTCGTCCGAGGTTATCCAGAAGGGACGCGCTAACCCCCAGAAGGTTTTGAGTCGGGTAATGAGGGTTGGGGTAGACACGGAAAAAGGGGCTGTTCCAGGTGAAAGGTAGCCGACTGTGCGCCGATGGCCAAGGGGGTGTAGCTCTTAAATCGGCACATCTTGAAGAACCATAAATATTTATTCTGTTTTTCCGTTTTTCAGGGTGTTGTTTTGACTAGGTCAAGTTTCTGCGGGCACGCAGGCTGGCATAAAAAAGGCGGGCTCCCGAAGGAGCCCGCCTTTGGCGATGGAGGAGGCACGCGGCCTCCGAGTGATTACAGGCGGCCGGCGTAGATGCCGGTGGAGCCGAGCTCTTCCTCGATGCGGAGGAGCTGGTTGTATTTGGAAACACGGTCGGTGCGGGAGGCCGAACCGGTCTTGATCTGGCCGCAGTTGGTGGCGACGGCGATGTCGGCGATGGTGACGTCCTCGGTTTCGCCGGAGCGGTGGGAGAGGACGGCGGTGTAGTTGCTCTTGTGGGCGAGCTCGACGGTGTCGAGGGTCTCGGTGAGCGAACCGATTTGGTTAACTTTAACCAAGATCGAGTTGGCGGTGCCGGTGGCGATGCCCTTTTTGAGGAACTCGACGTTGGTGACGAAAAGATCGTCGCCGACGAGCTGGATCTTGTCGCCAAGAGCGACACTGAGCTTCTTCCAGGTGGCCCAATCGTTTTCGGCGCAGCCGTCTTCGATGGAGTCGATGGGGTACTTGGCGCACAGCTCCTCGTAATAGGAGACGAATTCAGAACCGGTGAAGATACGACCGTCGGACTTCTTGAAGACGTACTTGCCGGTCTTTTTGTCGTAGAATTCGGAGGCAGCGACATCAAGGGCGAGGGTGATATCTTTGCCCAGCTTGTAGCCGGAGGCTTTGACGGCCTCGGCGATGGCGTCGAGGGCGTCGGTGGTGGAGGCGAGCTTGGGGGCGAAACCGCCTTCGTCACCGACGGCGGTGGCGAGACCCTTGGCCTTGAGGACCTTCTTGAGGTTATGGAACACCTCGGCGCCGGCGCGCAGGGCTTCGGAGAAAGTGTCGAAGTTGATCGGGCGGATCATGAACTCCTGGAAATCGATCGGGGCATCGGAATGGGCGCCACCGTTCATGATGTTCATCATGGGAACGGGGAGGACCTTGGCGTTCGGGCCGCCGATGTACTTGTAAAGGGGCTGGCCGAGAGCGTTGGCAGCGGCATGCGCGGTGGCGAGGGAAACGCCGAGGATGGCGTTGGCGCCGAGCTTCGACTTGTTCTTGGTGCCATCGAGCTTGATCATGGCGTGGTCGATGCCGACTTGGTCGAGCGCATCGAAGCCGATCAAGGAGGGAGCAATGATACCCTTAACGTTACCGACGGCCGCGAGCACGCCCTTGCCGAGGAAACGGGTCTTGCCGTTGACGCCCTTGGGCAGGGACTTAGCGGTCACGTCGCTGTCGCGCAGCTCGTGGGCCTCGTGTTCGCCGGTGGAGGCGCCGGACGGGACAGCGGCGCGGCCGACGACGCCGTTGGCGAGCTTAACGTCCACCTCAACGGTGGGATTACCCCGTGAATCGATGATCTCGCGGGCGGTGATGGCACTGATCGTGGTATTGCTCATAGTTGGAAAAAGAAACGTCACTCAATCGAACCGCGCGTCCGAGGGAAGCCGAAACACTGCGCATGTGTTGGTTAACGCTGCGCGCAGGAATGTTTAGCGAGTCGGTCGAGTTGGCGCACGCCGCCAAAGGGGGGCGCACAGCCCCATTTATCCGAGATCGGTATTTGCCTGCACCTCGAAACCGGATTGGATTTTCGTAGCCACCAGCAGCTTGAACCCAAATCGGTGAATTTTTAATTCGTCCGTGCAACCCATGTCCGACCCTCTGTTAACTGTGCAGGGCACCGTATCCTGCGCGGCTTCCCAGCCCTGGAGCGGCCTGCGTTCCGGATTGGTCGGGCTGTTTATTTTTACCTGCTTGGTCCTGCCCCGGCTGATTTGGCCGCCTCAAGTGCAAACGCTCGAACCCGAGGTTCTGGTAACGGATGCATGGCTGGAGTTTTTTGACCCCGAGTTTGAGATTCTGGAATTTGAAGCGGCGCCCTCCCTGGAGGTGCGCTTGGGGCTGATTCGCCCCTGGCCGGACGAAGCTGAGGCGGACGACGACGTCCAACTGACGGTATGGGGCACGCGGGTCTGGCCGTGGCTGCCAGCCTCGGTGGAACGGGGCTATTGGATGGACGGTCGATTTTCACCGACGTTGCGATCAACCCCTGCCGAGCAGTTCAATTACAAGGTGACGCCCTCGTTTAACTTTGAACAAAAAGGGCTCAGGCCGAGTGGAGTGGTGATCCGGCTTTGGATTAACTTCTGAGATCACTTTGGGATTAAAAAAAATGCCAACGAATCGTTTAAACCGCTAATGAACGCTAATTTCCGCTAAAAACACCAAGGCTTGATTGCTTCTGAATTAGCGTATCTTCTTGTTTATTAGCGGTTAATAAATCAGTTCCTTGTCATTTGGCAGCTTGGTCGCTGCTGCGGTGATCCGCCCCCCTCCGTCCACGTCGTTTAGCCCTGGGCGAGCTCTTCGGCGCGGGCTTTGGCGGCTTGCACCGTTTCCACCATCATTGCACGAAATTCCCGCGCCTCGAGGCGCTTCAGACCGGCAAAAGTCGTGCCGTTGGGCGAGGTGACTTGGTTGCGGAGTGTCTCCGGTTCAGTGCCGGTCTCGGCCATGAGCCGGGCAGAGCCGAGCAAGGTTTGCACCGCGAGCATCTGGGCGGTGTCGCGGTCCAATCCCGCAGCCACGCCGGCTTCGCGCAGGGCGGCGGTGAACTCGAATACGAAGGCCGGCCCGCAGCCGCTGACCCCCATGAGCGCCTCCATCTGGCTATCCGGCACCTCAACCTCGCGACCGACGGCGCGCAGGAGATTAAGAACCGTGGCGCGATCCGTGGCGCTGAGGGGCGCGAGCGAGCACCAACCGGTCATTCCAGCACCGATGGCGCTGGGGGTGTTGG
>JBILJE010000100.1:0-9675 GCA_044377395.1 Rariglobus sp.
CCAGCCGTAGGCGTGCGCGACGGCGGCATCGAGGTCGTCGTGCAGGAGCATCAACGTCGAAACCAGCGCGTGGTCGTGAACGAGCTTTTCTTTGTCGGTCAGCGGCTGGTTGGCGCGGAGTTTTTCCAGCACGTTGTAGATCGTGGTGAGCCCAAGACCGTGCTCGGCTTGCGCCCGTTTGCGGTGGGCGTCGAGCGACTCGGCGAGCTTGGCAATGTGGGCGCGTTGTTTCTCGTCGCAGACAGGGAACGGGAACGGGTCGAAGCAGCGGGATTTCGTATAACGTGGGTCGTTGCCGACACCAAGCCGAGCTCCAGCAGCTAGAGCGTAGGTGACGTGAAAGCGGCTGCTCAAAACACCAAGGTGGAAGGCGTCGGCACTTGCCGCGACTACGAGCATGTTGTCGGGCAGAATTGCGGCGTCGAGGAACTGGAATAGGCGGTGTTTGGTCGTCTCGACCGTGGCAATGTAGCGGGGAAGACCGACGAGAGCTGGGCGCAATTCAGTGCGAGGCTTGCCATGCAACCACCAAAGTCGGGCGTAGGCAGCGCCGTCCGTTGATTGCGATTTCGCGTCGCGCTCCGGTTTAACGGTGCGAACGAGATGCTCGTACACCAAAGGGAAACGAATTTGGACCTGCTCCACGTCGAGACCAAAGAGGTCGATCACCAGCACTTCGCGGGGTTGGTCGGTGAGGTCGCGGCCGTTGCGGTAAGGGCGAATGTGGCGTTCGAGTCCGGCCAGGTTGCCGAGTCCAAGGGCGATCGCTTCGGCCGGAGTGACAATGAAACCAGAGCCAATCAACTGCATACCTCGGTAGGTAAGCCCGTCGTTGGCCTGCAGCGGCTGGGTCGTGGTGACGTCTGCGCCGAGGGTGAAATCCGGCGAGACTGTATCCGTTTTTCGCTGGAGGGAGACGTCTTGGCCCCCGTCGTCTTCGCGCTGAGGGATAGACTGAATGATGTCGCGCTTGCCCTTGGCGGCTTCGCCTTCAGCGATGACGATGCAAAGTTCTCCGGTGGGGTCATCGCCGGCGAGTTCGCCGACGGTCATGGCGATGCGCACGGCGGCGCCGTCGGCGGTATCCACCCAAGGATGGTCGGGAATGGCAAAGCGCAGGGCGAGCGATGGCAGGTTATCGCCTTTTTCTGGGCGCAGGTGGGCGGCGACGATGCGGCGGTTGGTGGTCTGGCGGAGGCTGTTGGTGGTGATGAAACCGAAGCGTTTCACCGCCCCGGAGCGGGCGAGGAGCGCGGACTTGTGCCACCAGAACATGACGAAGTCGGCGGTTTCGGGGAGTTCGGGATAAGCGGCGCAAAGAGTGGCGGTGTAGGCTTCGCCGAGGTCGTCGCGCATCATCTTACTGCCGAGGAAAGGCGGGTTACCCACGATGTAGTCGCAGGCGGGCCAGACGGCGGGGCGCGGGTTGCGGTAACGGTAGAGCGGGCGGGTCTTGGACTCGTCGGGCACCTCGCGGCCGGTGCGGGCGTCGATTTTGGTGGAGCGGCGGTCCCAGAGGGAAACGGGGGCGAGGGGATTTTTTTCGGCGGCGGTGGCGAGTTTGGCGGTGGCGCGGGCGAGTTCGAGCGGCAGGCCGGGAATGGTGGCGGTGGCAGCGGCGGCGAGTTGCCAAGTGACGACCTCGGGCGGGCCGTCGTAGGCGAGCAGGGCGTCGCGGTGCTCGATGTTGTTAAACGCCTTGAGTACGGGCTCGGCGGGGGCGATCTGGCCAAACGTGTGGTAGTGCCACTGGAGGTAACCGATCCAGAGGACGAGTTCGGCGATGGCGGCGGCGCGCGGGTTGATCTCCAAGCCGAGGAATTGGTGGGGATCGACGGTCTCGGCACCGATGCCGCGCGGGCCGCGTTCGGTGCGGCGACCGCCGCCGAAGCGTTCGAAGGCTTCGAGCACTTCGCTTTCGAGGATCTTAAAGTGCGCGAGGGTAACGTAGAGGAAGTTACCCGAGCCGCACGCAGGATCGAGCACGCGAACGGAGCACAGGCGGCGGTGAAACTTAAAAATATCCTGCTGGGCGCGGGCGGTGCGACCGGCCTCGGCTTGGGAGATGGCGGAGGCGAGCACGTTGCTCCACTCAGTGCGGAGCGGCTCGATGACGGTGGGCAAGACGAGGCGTTCGACGTAGGCGCGGGGCGTGTAGTGGGCGCCGAGTTTGTGGCGCTCGGCGGGGTCGAGGGCGCGTTCGAGCAGCGTGCCGAAGATGGCGGGCTCGACGTCGCGCCACTGGAGACCGGCGGCTTTGATGAGGAGATCGAGCTGGGTGGCGTTGACCGCGAGGGAGGAGGAATCGGCGAAAACGCCGCCGTTGAAGTGGAGCAGTTTTACCCGCAGCACGGTGGAGAATGGTGTGCCGGTGTTGAGCTCGCGGAACAGGGTTTCGAGCGTGGCGGCGACACCGTGCGGAGTGGGCCGGAGACTTTCGAGGAGATGGCGGAAGCCGTCTTTGGGCAGCAGGCCGACGTCCTCGGCAAACATGCAAAACAAGCAGCGGGTGAGGAAGGCGGCGACAAGGCGGGGTTCCTGGCCGTCGGCCTCGA
Organism: Rariglobus sp.; assembly: GCA_044377395.1. GTDB lineage: Bacteria > Verrucomicrobiota > Verrucomicrobiia > Opitutales > Opitutaceae > Rariglobus. The sequence continues at coordinate 2,556 of JBILJE010000100.1, forward strand.
AGGATTTGGCGAGTTCGGCGAGGTGGCGGGCGGCTTGGCGGGTGACCTCGGCAGAGACCTTGGCAGGATCGAGCGAGGCGGGGTCGAGCCAGATGGCGCGGAGGCGGGCGCGGATTTTGTCGCTGCGCAGCTCGGTTAGGAGAATGCGATGCGAGCGCGCATCGGGGAACGGCAGGAAGGCCTTACCTTTTTGGGTGAAGTCGGCGAAAACCTCGAAGGAGTGGCCGACATCCAGAATGAGCGCGAAGGGCGGCGGCGGCTCGGTGATGGGGAGGTTGCGGGCGTAGCGCTCGGCCTGCACGCGGGCTTCAAGCATGGCCTTGCCATAAGGGTCGCGCTTGCTGGCAAGCGAGGCGGACAAATCGAGGGCGAGTTCGCCGTCGGCCGTGGCGGCTTGGTTTTCGGGGCGGGAGGCGACGGCGGTCTGCTTGGCTTCGAGGACAAAGCGGTCGCGGCGGTAGAGGTCGATCTTGCCCACGGTCACGCGACCGTCGGAGTGATGGAGCGGCACGGCGCGCTCGAAGACATAGGCGTTTTCCGCGCTGTCGGGACCGGCGGGATCGGGGTGCGGGAGGTCGAGGAGATCGCAGAGCTCGGTGAGGAAAAGATCCTTGTTGGCACGTTCGGCGCGTTCGGTGTCGGCCCAACGGGCGATAAAGGTGGCAACGGGATCAAGGGACATGCGTGAAGCGAGCAAAGCGGGCGGAAACCGGGGCGCAAGACTGCTGGCGCAGTTCGCCGGGTGAATCCGTAAAGTGAAACGGACGTGCGCGTGTCCACCTTCGGAAGTCGGGGGATGGCGCACACCGCGGGCGGAAACCGAACTTGACGCAGGAGGCGCTTCTCGACCATCAGGTTTGCCGTGTCGCTTTTCGCCAAGATCACGGTGTTGGTGTTGCTGGCCCTCTGGGCGCCGACGACGTGGCACTGCGATCTGGAGGCAGCGGGATTATTGCAAGACGGCGCGCACACCGATTCGTGCTGCCAAACCAGCGACGAACCGTGCGGCGACGAAACCTGTCGGGACTTTACCCGCACGACCGCCAGCCCGACACCCGCTCCCGCTTTGTTTGCGGCGAACGCTTGGGTTAACGAGCTCCGCGCGCTCCTGGCGCAGCTTGAGGCCAACGCGCTAGAGCCCGCTGGGGCTCAAGTTAGTTCCAACGCCACGCCGGCTATCGAGTCACTCGCCCGTACGTGGTCGTTTGTGCGGCGCAGCGCCTTGCCGGCGCGCGCCCCCGCTTTAGTCGCTTAAGCCGTCCCTGCGCGGACCGGCTTTGGTTTCCCTGCGTGCCTTAAATGGGCACTTCACTGGGCACGTGTCTGTGCCGATAGAAAGCAACTACTGCATTGTATTAACGTCCTTTATTATGCCCCTGAACCGCCTCCTGAGCCCGCGCCTTTATAGAATCGGTTGCGTGGCCCTAGCCTTGGCAACGGTTAGCTTTGGCCAAACTCCGTCCGCCGCCCCGCTCACGCTGCAAGTCGCCCTGGCGCGTGCGAGCGAACTCAACCCGCGCCTAGCCGCACTGGGCTACGCTCAGACGGCCAGCGAGGCGTTGATCGAGCAGGCTGGGCAACGCCCCTCACCCACGTTGGCCCTCAGCGCCGATGACCTGCTGGGCACCGGTGATTACACGGGTCTTGGCCGCTCACAAACCACGCTGCAATTGAGCCAAACCCTCGAACGCGGCGGCAAACGCGAAAAGCGCATCCATCTCGCCAGTCACGAGCGCGAGGCGGCCGCCGCAGAGTTTGTGGTGCAGCGCACCGACGTGCTCGCCGCCACCGCACTGGCCTATACCGCCTGCCTCGCAGCCGAAAAACGCCTCGTCCTTGCCGAGGACGTGGTGAAGCAGGCCCGTGAACTGCTCGCAGCCCTCACTACGCGCGTTCAGTCCGGTGCGGGTTCGCCCACTGAAACGGCGCGGGCCCGCAGCGCGCTGGTCGCAGCCCAGGCCGACCTCGCGCGCGCCCAAACCGCCGCTGCCAGCACCCGCGCCACACTGGCAACGTATTGGGGCGGCACCGACGTCGAGCTCGCCCCGCTGATTGGGGAACTGCGAATCCCGGCAACGTTACCCGACTCCACGCTGGCGCTGGATCAGCTCAGCCAAAACCCGCGCATCGCCCTGCAGCAGGCGCGCATCGCCAGCCAGCGATCCACGCTGCTGGTTGCCAAATCGCAGACGGCCGTCGACGTGACGGCGAGCGGCGGCCTGCGCTATTACAGGGAGGATTCTGACGGCGCGCTCGTTCTGGGCCTCTCGGTGCCGCTGCCGATGCGTAATTACAATCAGGGTAACATCCGTGCTGCCCGCGCCAGCCTTGCGGGCGCCGAGCAGACGTTGGTCGCCATCAAAGCCGAACTGCGCGCCGAGTTGGCCGCCGCATGGCAGGAGCTAAAAACCGCTCACCTCACCGTCCAGACCTTGAACCAAGATGCCCGCCCCGCCACCGAAGAAGCGCTCGCCCTCGTCAGGCGCGGCTACGCGCAGGGTGAAATCCCTTTAACCGAGGTCTTCGAAGCCCAACGCGCGCAATCCGCTCTCGCTCGTGAAATCCTCGATGCCGAATGGGCCTACGCCGCCGCACTCGTACGGGTCGAAGCCCTCACCAACCCGACTTACCCGCTCACCAGCGCCCTACTCTCCCCCCGATGAAATTCGTCAGCCTCAACCACCCGCTCCGCTTCGCATTGCCCCTGTTGGTTGCCCCGCTGCTTGCGGCCGCTCCCGCCGATCGACGCGCCAACACCATCATCCTCGACGAGACGGGAGTTAAAAACCTCCGCATCCAGACCGTGCAGGTGGAGCCCGATGTTTTTAACGAAACCGTATTCGCCTTGGGGCGCATCGAAGTTTTGCCCGGCAAACGTGCCGTCGTCAGCAGCCGCATCCCGGGACGAGTGCTCGCCGTAAACCTTGAGCACGACCACCCGGTTACCCAGGGTGAATCCGCCTTTCTCGTCGAAAGCCGCCAACTCGGCGATCCGCCACCCTCGGTCACGTTAAACGCTCCGATTAACGGGATCGTCAGTGCGCTCCACGCCGTCGTCGGCGAGCCGGTTGACCCCGACAAGCCGCTGGCGGAAATCGTCGACCTGACCACCGTCTACGCGATTGCCCGTGTACCCGAGCACCTCGCCAGCCGACTGAAGGTCGGGCAACGGGCGCAGATCACCGTGACCGCGGCCTCCGAAGAAATCTTCACCACCGAGCTTCACCACATTGGAGCCATGGCCGATGCCGCCAACGGCACCGTCGAGGCGGCCTTTCAAGTGGCCAACCCCGGACTCAAACTACGCCCCGGGATGCGCGCCGAATTCTCAATCATCACGGCGCACCGCAGCGACGTCACCAGTGTGCCACGCAGCGCGATCCAGGGAACACCTTCGAGCCGCTTCGTGTACGTGAAGGACTTCGACCTAGCCAACGCGTTTGTGAAAACTCCAGTGGTGACCGGCGCCAGTAATGATCGTGTCGTTGAAATCATCAGCGGTTTGCTACCCGCCGACGAAGTCGTCACCCAGGGTGCCTATTCGCTGGCCTTCGCGGGCGGTGGCACGCTGTCGCTCAAAGAAGCGCTCGATGCGGCACATGGCCACGAACACAATGCCGACGGCTCCGAAATCACCGCCGCGTCCAAAGCGGCTAAAGCCAAGGCCTCGGGAGACGCTGGCCATGCGCATAGCGAACACGCCCACGGCGACAGCACGCTTTGGAAGATCCTCAGCGGCGTGTTTTTCTTGGCGTTCCTCGTAACTCTTTTTAGCAAGTCCGCGCGGCCCGCCCCCGGTGTCGGCCGTTCAAATCCGGATTCCACTGAAGGGGCCCCACCCTCGGTCAACCCCAAGTCCTAAAGCGACCGACCATGCTCAATCGACTCATCCAGTGGTCGCTCGCTAACCGAGCGGTGGTTCTGGGCCTGGCGCTCATCGTGCTCGTGCTCGGCCTGCAATCCAGCCTCACGCTGCCCGTCGAAGTCCTGCCCGACCTCACAAAGCCCACCGTTATCATCCTCACCGAGTCGCCCGGCCTCGCCCCGGAGGAGGTGGAAACCCGCGTGACGCAGCCGCTCGAAAGCGCACTGCTGGGCGTCTCTGGGCTAACACGCCTGCGCTCCAATTCCGACGTGTCGCTCTCGCTCGTTTACGCCGAATTCGACTGGGATACCGACATCTACAAAGCCCGCATGCTGGTGCAGGAACGCCTGCTTACGGCCCGCGAGCAACTTCCCGAAGGCGTGCAACCCTTCGTGACTCCGGTAGCCTCACTCATGGGCGAAATCCTGCTCGTGGGCGTGCGTTGCACCGTGCCAGCAGGCGAACCCGGTTACCTGCCACCCAGCGAGGTGCGCACGCTCGCCGACTGGACCATCCGTCGCCGCCTGCAAAGCATCCCCGGAATAGCTGAAATCCTCAACATGGGTGGCGGCGTGAAGCAGATCGAGGTGCAACCCGACCCGTACCGCATGCTGGCAAACGAGGTGAGCTTTGCGGAACTGGAAACAGCCGTCGCCCACGCTGCCAGCACCACCACCGGCGGCTTTATCAACACCGGCCCGACCGAAATCATGGTGCGCAATCTCGCCATGACGACCGACCTGAGCGACCTCGCCCGCACGGTTGTTAAACACGTCAACGATCGCCCCGTAACGCTCGGCGAAGTCGCTGCGGTTAATTGGGGAATCGAGCCCATGCGCGGCGATGCCACCGTGAGCCAGAGTCCCGAAAAAACGCCGACCTACGGCGTGATCATGTCGATCACCAAGTCCCCCGGTTTCGACTCCCGCGCCCTGACCACGCAAATCAAGGCGGCACTCGCCGAGTTGCAGCCCGCCCTGCCGCGAGGAGTCGAGACGATCACCCTGTTTCAGCAAAAGGACTTTATCGACCACGCCATCGGCAACCTCAAGGACGCGATCCGCGACGGCGCCATCATGGTGACGGTGGTGCTGTTCCTGTTCCTGCTCAACGTGCGCACGACGGTCATCACGCTCATGGCCATCCCGCTGAGTTTCGCCATCACGCTGCTCACGTTTAAACACTTCGGCATTACGGTGAATTCGATGACCCTCGGTGGCCTCGCGGTGGCGATCGGCATGGTGGTCGATGATGCCATCGTGGACGTCGAAAACGTGTTCCGCCGCCTGCGTGAAAACGCCTCAAGCGCCACCCCGTTACCCAAGTTGCAGGTGATCTCGGCTGCATCGAGCGAGGTGCGCAGTTCGATCTTTTATGCGACGTTGTTAATCATCCTCGTTTTCCTGCCCCTGCTCGGCCTGAGCGGCGTCGAGGGGAAGCTCTTTGCTCCCATCGCCATCGCCACGATCGTGAGCATGGTCGCCTCGTTTGTCGTCTCGCTCACGCTCATCCCCGTGCTGTGTTCGCTGCTGCTCAACCCAAGCGCAAAGGACGCCCACAGCGACGGCTGGCTGGTTGTCCGCCTCAAGCGCATTCTGAGCGCCACCAGCCTCCGCGTCGGGCTCGACTACCCGATCCCCGTTCTCGTCTTGGTAGTCATCGGCATGGTGTCCGCCTTTCTGCTGTACCCAAAAATGGGCAAGGACTTCCTGCCGGCCTTCAGGGAGGAAACCGCACTCATCGCCGTGACCTCAGCGCCAGGCACGTCACTTGAAGAAATGAACCGCATTTCCGACGTCATCGAAATGCAGATACTTGCAGTCCCCGAAGTGCGCAAAGTCGGCCGCCGCCTCGGCCGCGCCGAACGCGGCGACCACGTTGTGCCGGTTTCCACCGCCGAGTTCGATGTGGACTTCCGCGATGCCAGTGACGGCCCCCATGAAGGCCCGCCCGCGCGCAGTCGCACCGAAATTTTGGCTGATCTTAACCGCCGCCTAAAAACTGTGCCTGGGACCTTTTCAGTGGTCGGCGGACCGTTGGCCGATCGCATCGGCCACATGCTCAGCGGAGTCTCCGCGCCTGTGGCGATCAAGATCTTCGGCCCGGACCTCGACACCCTGCGCAAGTTGGGCACGGAGGTGCAGACCATTGCCAAAAGCATCCGTGGTTTCGAGGACGCCAAACTCGACCAGCAGTCCACCATCCCGCAGCTGCGCATCGAGGCGAACCGCGACCGCGCCACGGCCTACGGCGTGACTCCTGGCGAACTGAACGACCAACTCAGCACGTTCATCGGCGGTAAAACCATCGCGGAACTGCGCGAGGGGCAGCGGGCCATCAACCTGGTTATCCGCCTGCCGCTAGCGTGGCGCGACTCAGCGGAAAAAATCGCCGAGCTGCCGATCAAAGCCGGCAACGGCCAAATCATTCCGCTTTCGGCTGTGGCCGACGTGCGCGAGGCGCGGGGCCCCAACGTGATTTTCCGCGAAAACAGCCAGCGCCGTTTCACTGTGGCGATTAAGCCCACGGTGCGCGACGTGGGTAAAGTCGTGGAGCGGCTGCAAAACGAAGTGAAAGCCAAGGTGACGCTGCCGGAGGGATATTTTATCACCTATGAAGGTGAATTTATGGCGCAGAAAGACGCCACCCAGCGCATCGCCCTGTTTAGTTTGGTGGTGTTCGCCGTGATCATTTTCCTGCTCTACGGCTATTTTCAAAGCTGGTCACTGGCGCTGCAGGTGATGATCAACATTCCCTTGGCGCTGGTCGGTGGGCTGGTGTTCACTTGGCTCAAACTCGACAACATCAGCATCGCCACGCTCGTCGGATTTATAGCTGTGGGCGGGGTCGCCGCGCGCAACGGCATCATGATGATCTCGCACTACCTGCACCTGATGAAACACGAGGGACTCGGCTTCACTCGCGAGATGGTGGTTCGCGGGACGTTGGAGCGCATGGTACCTGTGCTGATGACGGCGCTTGCGGCCGGCATTGCGTTGATACCGTTGGTGCTCGCGGGCGACCAACCGGGCAAAGAAATCCTCCATCCGGTCGCCGTGGTCATCGTAGGCGGGCTGGTCTCCTCGACGCTGCTCGATTTTTTGGTGACCCCGCTACTCTTCTACACCTTCGGCCGCCGAGCTGCGGAGCAAGCGCTGGCTCGTGGCGCAGCCGCAGCGCAATAACCCAGCACTTTTTCACCCATTTCCAGTCACGATCTAATTAACCAACCAACCAAACGACCTCGCCTCATTC
>JBILJE010000382.1:0-2758 GCA_044377395.1 Rariglobus sp.
CATTCCATCGAACTCGGCGGCGCCCTGCCCAAGGCGGTCTGACTCACCGCAGGTTTTCCCCAATGGGGTGAACACCTACTTCGCGATAAAAAACCCGGCCGTTTGTTGGCTGGGTTTTTTTATGTCCGGAGGGTTTTCGCTGCATAATTCACTCGGCACACCCCTGTTTGATCCTTTTGTTTTTCCGCCGTGCGTCCCCTTCGAATCCTTTTTGTCACTCCCGAAGTTGAACCGTTCGTGAAAGTTGGCGGTCTCGCCGACATGACCGGCGCCTTACCCAAGGAGCTCGCCGCGCTGGGCCACGATGTGCGCATTGTTTGCCCAGCCTACGGCTCGGTAAAAATCCACGGTCCGCGCACCGCGCGCCCCGATCCGCTCGGGGTGGATGTGGGCACCGAGGCGCATTGGGCCCGTACCTGGGAGACGACCCTGCCCGGCGGCAAGGTCCCCGTTTACCTGCTGGAGCACGACGGCTTTTTCGCCCGCCACGAGGTCTATTCCGGCCCGTGGGGTTCGCATGCCGACAACGACCTGCGTTACGCCTTCCTGTGTCGCGGCGCACTCGCGCTGTGCCAACAGCTCGATTGGATCCCCGACGTGGTCCACGGCCACGATTGGACCACCGGCCTGTTACCGGTTTATCTCAACACTACGCTCAAGGACACCTCGCTAGGGCGCGTGGCCTCGGTTTTCACCATCCACAATTTGGAACATCAGGGTTACGCCGACCGCCGCGTGCTCGACTTCGCCCGCCTGCCCGCCTCCGAGTTCCGCGCTGATAGCGTGGAGTCCACCGGAGCGGTTAACATGTTAAAGGCCGGCCTTTACCACTCGACGAAACTCACCACGGTGAGCCCGACCTACGCCGAAGAAATCAAGACGCCCGCCGGCGGCTGGGGGCTGGACGACGTGTTGCGCTACCGCGGCGGCGACCTGGTTGGTATCCTTAACGGCATCGACACGGGCGCCTGGAATCCGGCGACCGACAAATTCATCCCCGCGCACTACAGCGCCGAAAACCTCGCCGGCAAAGCGGCCTGTAAAGCGGCGTTGCAAGCCAAGCTCGGATTGGCAATCGACCCGCACATTGCGGTGTTCGGCGTGGTGGCGCGCTTCGCCAACCAAAAGGGGCTGGACCTGCTGGCCGAGGCGCTGCCGCATATCGCCGATCGCATGCACGTGCAATTTGCTATTCTTGGCGCCGGAGATCCCGGTCTGGAGCACACCTTCCGCTGGGCGGCCAAGCAGTATCAGGGCAAGGTGGGCGTTTACATTGGCTACGACAACGAGCTCTCGCACCTGATCCAAGCGGGTGCCGACTGCTTTGTGATGCCCAGCCGCTCCGAACCCTGCGGATTAACCCAGATGTATGCGATGCGCTATGGCACCGTGCCGCTGGCCCGCGCCACGGGCGGCCTGATCGACACCGTCGAGCAATACGTGGAAGGCACGAGCAAGGGCACCGGATTCCTCTTCGCCGACGCCACCGCTCCGGCGCTCTACAACACCGTGGGCTGGGCCTGCGCGACCTATTACGACAAACCCCAGGAGTTCGCCCAGCTGCGTCGCAACGGCATGGCGCAAGACTTCAGCTGGAAAACCAACGCCGGGCGCTACGTCGAGGTTTACCGCTGGGCCGCCGAGCAGCGCACCGGCGAAAAGCTGGTGTGAGGCGAATGGGCGTTCAACAGAGGCTTGGGGTGGGGGGCAGCCTAGGTTTCCAGCCTACCCTGAGCTCACGCTCAAGGCCACGGGGAAAGGGGGATGTCGGTGGAGGTAGGCAGAAGGTGTGGCCTTGAGCGTGAGCTCAAGGTTCAGCCAAAGGCACGGGGCCACTGCAACCTTGAGCGTACGCTCAAGGCCACGGGGAAAGGGGGATCTGCCGGTGGTGGCAGGCGGAAGGTGTGGCCTTGAGCGTGAGCTCAAGGTTCAGCCAATGGCACGGGGCCACTGCAACCTTGAGCTCACGCTCAAGGCCACGGGGAAAGGGGGATGTCGGTGGAGGTAGGCGGAAGGTGTGGCCTTGAGCGTGAGCTCAAGGTTCGGCCAATGGCACGGGGCCACTGCAACCTTGAGCGCACGCTCAAGGCCACACTGAAATTGCCCTTACGCTTTGGCGGCGAGCACCCCGCGGATAATCTCCACGCTACTCGCCAACTCCTCCGCCGAGGCAGTGAGCGGGGGCAGCAGGCGCACGACGTTGCCGCCGGCCATGGGGGCCAACAATCCGGCGTCGCGCAGCGCCGTCACATAGGGCACCGGATCGCTGGCGAGCTGTAGGCCGAGCATAAAACCGCGCCCGCGCACCGTCAGCACCTGGGCGGGAAACTCCGCCGCCAGTGCGCTCAGCGCCGCCAGCCACACTGCGCCGGCTTGCGTGACGTGCGCCAACAACCCGTCGCGCTCGATCACATCCAACACGGCCAACCCGGCGGCGCAGGCCAGCGGTGTACCGCCAAAGGTCGTGCCGTGCATACCGGGTTGGAACAACTCCGCCGCCTTTGGCCCCGTCCAAATCGCCCCGATCGGGAAACCGCCGCCGAGGCCCTTGGCCATGCCGATCGCGTCGGGTTTCACCCCGGCGTGTTCGAAGGCGTAAAACTTGCCCGTGCGCCCAATGCCGCACTGCACTTCGTCCAAAATCAGCAGCAGGTTGTGCCGGTCGCACAGCGCGCGCAGGCCCACCAAAAACTCGGTCGTCGCCGGGTTAACTCCGCCTTCGCCTTGGATCGTTTCGACGAAAATCGCCGCCGTCGTG
>JBILJE010000383.1:0-2753 GCA_044377395.1 Rariglobus sp.
CCAAAGCGGGTGTTTTTAAAAACTTCCCCGTGGATGCCCAGCGCGACTTCCTTCGTGAGGTCACCGAGAAACTGGGTTTCAACTACCGCCGAGGCCGCATCGACGTGTCGCTCCACCCCTTTTGCGAGGGCTCGGGTGCCGACATCCGCATGACCACACGCTTCGACGCCGACAACCCGCTCGATTCGCTCTTTTCGTCGATTCACGAAACTGGCCACGGGCTCTACGAGCAGGGTCTCCCACTCGCCGCCCAGGGCACGCCACTCGGTCAGAACGCCGGTATGGGCGTGCACGAATCGCAGAGCCGCCTGTGGGAAAATCAGGTCTCTCGCAGCCCTGCCTTCTGGCGGTTTTTCGAGCCGCGATTTCGCGAAAAATTCCCCGCTCAACTCGCCGCCGTTTCATCCTCCGACCTGTACTTGGCGGTCAACGAAGTGGCGCCGACGCTCATCCGCGTTGATTCCGACGAGGTGCATTACAACCTGCACATTTTGCTGCGCTTCGAGCTGGAGCGGCGGCTGTTTTCCGGCGAACTCCCGGTGGCTGAACTGCCAGCGGCGTGGAACGCGCTCTCGGAAAAACTGCTTGGCCTCACGCCGACCAGCGACCGCGTCGGGGTGTTGCAAGACGTGCACTGGTCGGGCGGAGCGTTCGGGTATTTCCCGAGCTATTGTTTGGGGAACATGATCGCTGCCCAGCTTTGGTTTACGGTGCGTAAGGTCTACCCCGAGCTGGACGCGGACTTTGAGAAGGGTGATTTCAGCCGTCTGCTCGGCTGGCTGCGCACGCACATTCACGAGCAGGGCCGCCGCTACGAAGCACTGGAGCTGGTCCGTCGGGTAACCGGCGAAGAGCTAAGCCCGAAGTACCTGCTGCGTTATCTGCAGGAGCGGTATGCACCGCTGTACTTACAATAAGTACGCCGCACCCAAACCACTTTTGGACCAACCTTATCGGGCACATTCCACGCTATCGCTTCTATCATCATGAACGCTGCAACTTCTCCTGGGCCCGCGCCCAGCCAACGAGGCTTCTGGTTCCTCATCATCACGCAATTCCAGGGCGCCTTCAGTGACAACACCCTCAAGTGGCTGGCTATTTTCATCATTACTGGGATGGGCTTGTCCCCAGCTGAGCGCGACCAGTTGATCGGTGTGGTTGGTGCGCTGTTCGCTCTACCCTTCATCGCGTTTTCCATGGCTGGCGGCTTTTTGGCTGATCGGTTTAGCAAGCGCACGATTACCATCAGTGTTAAGGTGTTTGAAGTCGCCGTCATGATCCTGGCGCTGGTGGGCCTGGCGAGGAACCAGCTGTACCTGACGATCGGCTGCGTGTTCCTGATGGGCGTGCATAGCGCTATATTTGGGCCGTCCAAATACGGGATTTTACCGGAGCTGCTGCCCGAGCGAAAACTTTCCTGGGGCAACGGTATTCTGGAACTGGCGACGTTTACTGCAATCATCGGCGGCACAGTGGCGGGAGGTTGGTTGTGCTCCACCTTCGCCACCCAATCCGCTTGGTCAGGTGTGGTGTTGATCGGGTTGGCGGTCTTCGGCCTGTGCACCAGCTTTGGCATCACTCGGGTGCCCGCCGCTGACCCGGCGAAACAATTCCGCCTCAATATGTTTTCGGACCTGTGGGGCCAGGTGCAGGTGATCCGCAAGGACCGCGTGCTGTGGCTGGCCACGCTGGGCAATATCTACTTCTTTGCCATAGCGGCGCTCATTCAACTGGTGATCGTGAGCTATGCGGCGGATGTACTCGGCCTCGCTGACCCGCAGCAGGCCAGTTACCTGCAAGCAGCCACAGCCATCGGCATCGGCCTGGGCAGTTTAGCCGCAGGATTTCTCTCAGGGGGAAAGATCGAATACGGGCTTATTCCTCTGGGCTCAATTGGGCTTACGGTGTTTGCCGCCCTGCTTGGCCGCCACGGTTTAACCTTCACCCACGTGGCGATTAATTTGTCACTGCTCGGCTTCTTTAGCGGCTTTTTCATTGTTCCGATTGCGGCGCTCTTGCAGCACCGCCCGAGCAAGGAGAACCGGGGCGGGGTGCTGGCGGCCGCCAACCTGCTTTCCTTCGTGGGTATTTTTGCCGCCTCAGCGATTTACTACCTGCTCAAGGTCGTTCTGCACCTGGACCCGGCCACCGTGTTTTTACTTACCGCCGGCGCCACGTTGGTTGCCACGCTCTACGTGCTCTGGCTGCTTCCGGATGCGCTGCTCCGCTTTGGCCTCTGGCTGCTCACCCGCACCGTTTATCGGGTGCGTGTGCTCGGCTTGGAAAACATCCCAGCCAAGGGCGGCGCGCTGTTCGTCTGCAATCACGTCTCGTTTGTGGACGCCTTGCTGCTGATTGCCGCCACCGATCGCCAGGTGCGCTTCATGATGTTTGCGGGTATTTACGAGCTACCGTACGTGAAGCCGCTCGCCCGCATTCTCGGCGTTATTCCCATTTCCTCGGAGCAGAATCCGCGTGAGTTGATTCGCTCGATGCAGGTCGCCAGCCAGGCGATTCGTAATGGCGAGGTGGTCTGCATTTTTGCGGAAGGACAGATCACGCGCATCGGCCAGTTGTTGCCGTTTCGACGTGGTTTCGAGCGGATCATGAAGGATGTTGACGCGCCAATCGTTCCAGTCGCGCTCGACGGCGTGTGGGGGAGTATTTTCAGCTTCAAGCAAAAGCGCTTCGTCTGGAAATGGCCTCGCCAGATTCCCTATCCGGTCACCGTCAGTTTTGGCTCACCGTTGCCG